>JBOFQC010000144.1:0-2632 GCA_051660725.1 Thermoguttaceae bacterium | reverse complement strand
ATCGTCCGGCGTGTAATTTTCAAGCTGCACTACTTCACCGTCAAGTAATGGAATCTCGAACTCAATGTCCAGTCCCGAAGCGTCCGCCAACGCTTTAAGTATAAAGTCGGCTACGAGCCGCTCCTCTTCTTGTCTCGTTCTAGCCCCTTTATTTAACGTAAGCGAAAGTGTTGATGTACGATTATACGTTTGAACCGCAATATGAAATCGATGTTCACCACGCTTGGGCCGGTCCGACGCCAAAGACGCTGTACAACCAATACCGATAAGACTTTTGCACCATTTTTTACTTTTATACGAAGTGAAAAGTTTTTCCGTCTCCGCACTTCCAAAGAAATTCGTCCCGCCTTTGTCAGAAATCCTTCTGTTCCAATAGGTTTCTTCCATTCCCTCCAAATCGGGATTATTTCTGAATAGGTCCTTTTTTTCGTTGCTATCTTGACCTTGCGTAAAACATGTCATTGCCAACTGCCGCGATGTTTGAACCGAACAAGATTGGGCCGGCACCTGTCCAAGAAACCTGGCCAAAGCCTCTCTGGAATAAGGAACATGTGCTTCCAACATTGTCCTTGTCGCTCCCGGCTGGGAAAGAATATCGCAAATCGCCATGCTGCCACCACCAGTCGTCGCGAGCACCACTTGCTTTTCTGAATCATGAAGTAGTTTAACAAGCTCGGTTCGTTCCTGAATTTTCTGCATTATATACTGTTCAACGTCAATAAAGTTACATTTCTAATGTTGGAAAAAAAGGGAAGTTTACCTTTCCTACCAACGAAACTTCGGCAAAAAAGCCGACCTATTCACGCCTCGACGGCTGGTCGTTCACGCCTCGACGGCAGGTCGCGGAAGGTGGAACACTTCACGCGAAGCTACTTATGCCTGAACGGCAGGTTCCTGCCATGCCGTGCTACGGTAAAGTTGGGGCGGTTTACCTTTTTTTATTTTATATCTTGAAAAAATCACCTGTGCTGAACCATTTGCTTGGCAATTCTTCGTTATTTATTAAGTACGAACTAATTATCGGATCATCACTTGCACGCCGCACACTCGTTTTATTATCAATTTTTTCGAAAATCCAAACGCTTTCAGGACGAATAAAATCGACCATCGTTTCAGAGTGCGTAGTAATTAGAAACTGCGACGTGTGAACTTCGACGACTTGATGAATGAGCGATTCCACAAAAAGTTCCAAAAGTTGCGGGTCGAGTCCGTTTTCAGGCTCTTCAATTCCAACGAAAGGTGAAATCTGCGTGTCTTCAAGAACCATAAGATGAGCGAAAAGTCGAAGAAGTCCGTCTGACATTCTCTGCGCTGAAAGCGGTATTGGGCTACCTTTACGAGTGAAGTAGAGCAAAATCCGACCACTTTCGGTTCTTTCGTAAGTGATTTTTTCAATACCAGGCAGACGCTTAGCTACCTTTTCAAAAATAACTGTAAGTAAATCGTGGTGTTTCGCTTCCATTTCACGGACGACATTAACCAAGCTGTCACCGCGATGATGCAAGTGTTTTACGGGAACCACAGGCGAAAGTCCCCTGGCATCGTGTGGTGTAAAACAACTTAAATACCAATTTGCGAGAAAGTTCTTTATAAGCGCAACGTCGGGGTATTCATTTACATATTCGCCCAGCTTCGCGAGTCCCAAATGTCGAAAATCGGTTCGTCTAAGCTCTTGTATGTGCAGCGGACTAAAATTATCCCGTGAAGTTATCTGCCTTGTTGTCCGAGGATAGTTCTGAAAAAGTAATATTGGAGCGCTAACCCCTCCGGTTCTGGCAGAACGGTAAACAAGAGCTTCCGAATCGACTCGTGGCGTTCCACTATTTGTGCAACCAATGTTTATCGCATATGTTAACGGAGACGGATTATTTCCACACCTGAAATTCACTCCAAATGAAATCGGACTGTTCGAACCGTGAGTACGAATTGCGTTGAATCCGCCTCGTTTTACACACGCAACGTCCACCCCTTCCAAAAGAGAGTCTGAGATAAAGTGAAAAACGTCCATAATAGAAGACTTGCCGACATCGCATTTTCCGGCAATCAACGTGACCGGGCCCAAACGATAATCGGTTTGCGATGTTTCTTCGCCATCGAAAACTAGCGTCTGTAAATGACTGGTTCCTAACGCAATATTTTCTAAGGGACCATAATTTTTGATCCAAAAGCCTTCAATCATGCGTGGTTATTTTGCTAACACAGTGAAAAGGAAAAAGTTAAGCCGTAGCACGTCATGCCAGGAAGTTTATCCCTCCAAATCGGATATGTTTTACCCAGCGGGAAAAGGAAGGGATTACAAAGCGAGTAAACTGCAACATATTGGCAACATACAGTATATTATAGCTTATTTTCACCGAAATGGTATAGGTATTTTCAGCTAATTTGAAGAAGTGGGGAACTCCGTCAAGACAAGAAAACTTTCGGCTTCAAAAGATGCACGGGTTGCAAAGTACTACAGCGCAATGAATTGGTATTGCTCTGATTGCTGGAAAAGGTGTAAAATCCGTCCTTCATGAGTATTCACACCACGGAGGATGAGCAAATGGACAAGATCGATACCGTCAAAATCAGAACCGATTTGAAACGATTGTTCAACCGGTTCGAAACCTGCTTTCCTGACAAAAATACGCGG
>JBOFQC010000143.1:0-2153 GCA_051660725.1 Thermoguttaceae bacterium | reverse complement strand
TTCATCGAGAACTTGAATGTTCGCATCTTGAATTTGAATCCTGGGACGGTTCATTTCAATGTATTTTTTGGTCGCATCAATCGCAACATCGATATGCTTGAGCTGATTCTGTTTTTGCAACGGATCAATGTCGGTGTTTTCCATTTTTGCTCTGGCTTGGAACAAAATGTTCAGCGACTCTTCCGGATTGCTTTCACGAACTCGATACGCTGCGGAAATGTCGCGTGTCATCTCAGCTGCAACCTGATCAGAAATATCCATACCAACTCTATTTACACCCTGAACCCTGTCAATTAAACTGCTGGAACCGTTGCCGTTTTCAGGAGTAACAGGATATTCAATTTGTCCGAGCGGAGTCATATTATCCGAAGTAATGAACGGGAGGTGATTATCAGCTTCCAGTTGCATGGAGTTATCGAGAAGCGACTCATTTATGTTGCTCACTTGACGGACCTGATTTCCATCAACACGGTTGTTGTATTGAGCGTTGACAATCTGGTTCGACTGATTGATTGGCATGTTACTGCCGGCCTGAACTACACTGTTATTGGTCGGTTTGTTGTTAGTACTCTGAGCATAAACACTGTCCATTCCAATTTGTTCAGCCTTAGCAAGTCTGGCCTGAGCAATATCGCTTTGCAAACGTCTCGGTGTGTCCGAACCGACTGGAAATACTGACTCAGTCAGTCCAAAAGTGAACGCTTGTTTGCAATACTTTTCAGCTTGTTCAATGTCGCCATTACCAAGAGCGGTACGACCTTGAGTCAAAATGTCTTTCGCTTGTGCAACCAAACGTTCAGTTGCTAACGAAATCTGGCTTTCGCTGCCTTGACCAAGGTTACTCGGTCGCATGGCAAGCCGTTTGTCGTTGATTCTGTTCAGAATCGACTTGGGATCAAGTCCTTTGTTTACGATATCCTGGTTGAATTGTACACCTTGTGCATCAGCAGTTCTTGCGAGTTTCTCGGCGGTATCAAGTTCTTCTTTGATAACCAAACCGAGAGATTGCCGTGTCAACAAGTCGGCATACTCACGACGGTTTTGTTCGGTGTTCCCTTCTGAACGCAGCTTGGACATCACGTTTTTGTGCTGTTCAATCAATTTTGTAATGTAAGCTGGTTGGTCTTCCTTTGCGGAATACGTCAAATTCATTGCTTCCAGCTGTGTAACACATTTTTCTGCAGAGGTAACGTCACCTGCCGCAAGGAAAAGACGTGCTTTCAAAAGTAATTCGTCCTTTTGAACATTTGCTGCCGGATTCGGATTAATTTTCACCAGATCAGCATTTGCAACCGCCGAACTAACGACGGGAACATTATACTGTTCCGTGTTTGCTTGTCCCCTCCAAACTTGAGGTGACTTATTTGCAGGTTGCGCTTGGGCAAATTTCATAATCTGAAATTCTCCTCCAACACAGGCTAAAGTTGCGGAAATTCCCAGCGCAAATGTGATAATGCCTGATTTGATTCGAGCGTTAGGTTTCAACACTATACTACTCCTCATTCTTCGATCTTGTTAGCCGATTCCGTAAATCGGATTTGGATTACCCAAGTTTCACCATTTTTTCCATCTTGCACAAACTTCCTTTTTGTTCGCAAGAATAGAAGGGTTTTACGTTATTCCATATCATCGAATGAAATCAGCCGTTACATTAAGAAAAATCGACATAATCATCAGAAAGCATAATTTTGGCATATCCGGATCAACCGGCACATCTTAACAAAATTCCAGATTGCGTCGCAAATTTAGGCAAATTAAAAAGAATAGAAAATGACAAAAAGAGTTTTACGCCGTTTCGTGGAGACAAATCGATCTGTAAATTTTACGCAGATCAACATTTTAGCGATTTGGGGTAAGAAAGTACGCAGCCAAATATTATTTTGTTAATTGTGTTTACCGCTGACCTTATGTCAGCGTTTCCAAAACCACGTCCTGATATATCCATTACGCTGTAAAGTTAGAAAAATCCCAATTAATCGCGGCGGGTGCACTCTCGACGTAAGTAATGGCAAAAGCATCTCGGTATCGGCCAGAACACATAGTGAAAACGTCTTCAAGAGAGAGCCAAACAATCGAGCCTGGGTCGGATTCGTATTTCCCGAGCCCGTAACAATTGCCCCAGCTATTTAAATGGGCGAGATATTCGGTTCCGT
>JBOFQC010000142.1:0-3074 GCA_051660725.1 Thermoguttaceae bacterium | reverse complement strand
TGAAAGAAGTCGATTAAATTGTCGTGCGATTAGTCGAGCGGTGCGGCCCGGAACTTTCCGCGCTCGGTGTCTTTGACAAATCGCGGTGTCGGAGCGTTTGCGATTTCGCGTGAAATGGCGGCGTGCAAGGTGCCCCAAGGCGTTTTGCCCTGCGTTTCCCAGTAGTTGCCGTCAATGGCGAGTTGGACGAGTTGCTTCGTCGAATACGCACATCCGGCATGGACGAGAATTTCGTGTGCGGCATCGAGCAGCGACAGTTTACGTTTTTCTCCTGTTTCCGTAACATTATGGGCGGGCATCGGTGCGGCGCGGCGGGTCGGTTCGCGTGGAATGTCGAGTTCTTCTGGTGTACATTCGTGCAGAAATTGCGTCTTGGCTTTGACGACGGTCGGACGGCCCGATACGAGGCTTCGCACTTCCCAGCCGCCCTTGTTTGGGAGGACCGATTCGACTCGCACGGGAATCGTTTTCTTCGACAGTTTCGTCATGTAACAGTGACCGATTTTGATGGTGGTGGACATTGCTTTGCTCCTTGTTTTATGGGGTTTCTTCGCGGGCCATTCCCGCTTTCGTGTGTGGAATGTTACCTCATTTTTCGGCGAAGCCAAGCCGTGTTTGGCATCATTGTGCAAAGTTTATAGAAATTTTCTACATTCAAAAATTCATCAACAGCCGCCTTCCCATTTTGGGATTTTCATGGCTT
Organism: Thermoguttaceae bacterium; assembly: GCA_051660725.1. GTDB lineage: Bacteria > Planctomycetota > Planctomycetia > Pirellulales > Thermoguttaceae > JAVBSX01. Next base: position 2,371 of record JBOFQC010000142.1, on the reverse strand, counting down.
ACTGGAAGCGTAGCACGCTTCACCGCAGTCGCCTCCAGGCAACTTCGTTGCGGTCGGCATAAAACAATCTAACAAAAGGAGTTACAAGAATGGCCAATTTGTACAAGAAGGCACTCATTAAACGAGATACTGAAACAGGAAAGCGAACGCCGTACAAAACGAAAAAGTGGTGTCAAGCGAAGCTAATGCGGTGAAGCGTGCGACGCTTCACCGCATTGACCGCGATACCGCCGAAATGATTGCTCACGACTTTGATGCCGCTCGCAAAAAATGGCTTGCCGAAACGGAAAATGACGAGGAACGTGTTCTGCGTGAAGAGTCGGATTTTTTACGTTACGAGAACAGCGAAGGCAAATATGCGGATTTTCACGGGCTGCGGCATACGTTTATCAGGAAGCGAAGCACGCTTGACCGCAATAGCCTCCCGGTCTCTACGAGACGGTCGCCCTCTGATACCGACCTGTAGGAAGGCGACTGCGATGCAACACGCACATCGACGAAGCAGCACAAGTTGAAGCGATTCACTCGCTGCCGAGGTTGAAAAGAAAATAATGACAAAATGTTGTAAGTGGACTACTTTTGCTATTGAATGAGAAATTGCAGATGATACAATAGGCGGCGTTATCTATCATTAACTTGCCGTTTGTACCATGTATTCAGATTTTTTTGACGAGGAAAAACTAAGCTCTTACACTCCGCGACCAGTGCAATGTTTTCAGCCGGAGCGAATTGTGCTTGCGCGCGGTTGGAATTCAACAAAAATCGGCTGTAATCTGGTGCCGAAAATCATTGCGTTGTACCCAAATGCCATTGTTGAAACAAAAACTGACACCGCTCATCCAAAAGTTCAAATCGGTGGTGCGACACCATTTCAGCAGCATCAAAACGGCAAGAAAACGCTTGTTTTTGGCGAACATAAAAGTGCAGTTCGGCTTAGCGAAGAAGACGGCAACACCTGCCCAAACTACTGGCATTTCTCGACTTACGGCTTTTGTCCCTACGGCTGTACCTACTGCTATCTTGCCGGAACGCCGGGTGTGAAATTTTCGCCGAGCGTCAAAATTTTCGTGAATCTTGACGAAATTTTGGGCGGCATCACAAAATCATCGCAGCGGTTTGACACGCCGACCGCCTACTATCACGGTAAGTTGCAAGACGGACTCGCACTTGATCCGCTGACAGGTTATATGCGGAAACTGGTGCCATTTTTTTCGCAACATAAATATGCACGTCAAATTCTGCTTACAAAATCGGCGGACGTGTTAAACCTACTCGAACTCGAACATAATCGTCACACGATTTTATCTTGGACTCTTTCGCCGGAAATTATCGCACAAAAATTCGAGCCGAACACTCCGGCGGTGTCAGATAGAATTGCCGCAATGCAAAAATGTGTTGCCGCTGGTTATCCGGTTCGTGCTGTGATTATGCCGCTGATACCGGTTGAAAATTGGCTCGACATTTACGCAGAATTTTTGTCGATGTTGTTACAAAATGTAGAATTACAACGACTTACGATTGGAGCGATATGTTCGTACAGTGGAGCGACGCAGCTTATGAACAAGAAGCTCGGAGCGAATAATCCGATCAATAATCGAATGACAAATCGGGCAGAATCGGATGGTCGGATGCGTTATCCAGAAGAAATTCGCAAGTCGGCGTATCAGCATTTGCTGGCGGTGTCAAAAAGAATACGTCCCAACTTGGAAGTTGGTTTGTGCCTTGAAACAGCGTCAATGTTCGAGCAGTGCAAACTCCAATCGGCTCTCGGAAAGTGTAATTGTGTTTTGTGAAAATTTTTTACGCCTATTTACATATATGGATAAAATGATATAATTGGCGTTTGTCATATATGTGTTACGCATGTTTTATCTGCTTGTTTCCTTTCAACCCACCACAAACAAAATGGTAAGAATACAATGACCGAAAATAACAAAACGGGTGAGAATGTATCCGTGCCAGCGGAGGCTTGCACACGAAAAGCAAGGACGGAGACATCCAAAGAGCCGGAATTTAAACGGTTTCGGACAAAAGAAAAATTTGTCAATCATGATAACGATTCTGCCAAAATCAACTCTGTTAAGACAATTGTTTCGTCAGAGGATTTTGTTGTAGCGGTAAACTATTTTGATAGTTGTTTACAATAAAAAATTAATCTTTATTAATGTCTTTTCCCATGCCCGATACACCTAGACCATCGCCCGATTCCCGCGAAGCAAGATTGAAAGTTTATTCCGATGTATTGCCGCTTGTGGAAGAACACGCAAAAACGATTCAACATAAAATCGCTTGGGGTGGTGTTGTTGATGGTAAACTTATTTCGTCCCCAGAGGATTTTTATGACGTGTGCTACAGATCTGAGTTTGACAGG
>JBOFQC010000141.1:0-6118 GCA_051660725.1 Thermoguttaceae bacterium | reverse complement strand
GCTCGCATTGACTCAACAGCAAGCGATTCTCGGTATTATTCTGGTGATGCCGCCGTTTGTGATGCTGTCCGGTTTCGCGACACCGGTTGAAAACATGCCTATTTGGATGCAGTGGTTTACGACAATAAATCCGGCCCGTTGGTCTTTCGTGATTGTAAAAGGCATTTTCATGAAAGGAATGGAGATGCGGGAAGTTTTCATGTACTGTATTCCGCTCGTATTTATCTCGCTAACCACATTGACCGCAGCCGGTATCATGTTCAAACGCCGCATGGAATAAAACGGCATGTGGAATAAAACCGTATACAATTATATTTCTGTAGTAGTCAGTAAGTTCTCTTGAGTTCACGACCAAATTTCGATTTCAAAAAGACACAAAATAATTGTTGTCTTTGCGTTTGCGTTTATCATAAATATTGATCCATATTTCTGTTTGACTCTTGTATAATATATGTCATGCGATTAAAAACCAAGATTTTTTTACTGTAATAGTTGCAATATAAATTATTTTGTGATAAAGTACAAAAGCGTATACTACAAAGTGAAGTAGATTATTAATACAAACTTGTAGTTGTTCGATTCATTACTTTTTTACTGGCTTTTACGAGGAGGATTATGACAAAAGAGAACGTGACTAAATTTATTAGAGGGGGCAGACAGAGTGCTTTTACATTGGTCGAATTACTTGTTGTTATTGCAATTATAGGTATCTTAATTGCACTTCTTTTGCCCGCAGTACAGGCAGCGCGCGAAGCAGCACGTAGAATGCAGTGTACAAACCACTTGAAACAGCTTGGTTTGGCAATGCACAATCATCACGATGCCACGGGACAATTTCCAAGAGGAACGCTTTCAGCGGCAGAAAGCAATAGCTGGACAGATCGTCACGCTCTTGGCTGGAATGTATTCTTGTTGCCTTACATGGAGCAGCAGGCGACATACGATTATCTTATGCAGATACTTAAACAGAATAATGCTGACATGGACCTTTCAAAACCGTTACAAGCCGGAAATTTTGACTGGTGGACGAACGCCAATCCAAACGCCGCAACAATTCAAATCTCATATCTAAGATGTCCTTCTTGCCCAATGGAAGACACAAACCGACATTTGGGAAATAATGCCAAAACAAATTACGTCGGCATTGCTGGCAACGACGATCTTTATTTAAACTGGCAGCCGCATGGTTTTAATTTTAGAGGGACCGGTATTTTCTATCCGAACAGCAAAACGACAATGGGTACAATGTCTGATGGCACAAGTAATACCCTGATTTTCGGCGAAATACATGGTAGAGGAGACAGTCCGGCGACCACTTGGGTTGGTATCAATGTCGGAAATTATCTTAACGGTATTTTGAAAAGTACACGGAATCATGCCGTTTACCGCATCAATGCTCCAACTTCTGTGAATCAGTGGAATCCAGTGAGAAGTATGCACACTGGTGGCGCAAACTTCGCTAGAGGAGATGGTTCCGTTACTTTCCTTTCTGAAACAATAGACCCTGTGATTTATGATGCGGCTGGCACGTGCGCTGGCGGTGAAAGTGCAAGTTTCTAACTTATTTGGAATCTTTGTATACTGAAGACGGCTTGAATTTGCCGTCTTTAATATGGTAAATAAAGCAATATTGCCAACAACAACTAATAATCTTTAAACAATGAATACAAAATACACTTACTGTAAAATTTTTGTCCTGCCGCTCTTTGTAATGTCACTTGCGCTTTTGTCTGGATGTTCGGGCGACCCGGTACCAGGAAAAGTAACCGGAAAAATTACTCTTGACGGAGAACCAGTCAAACAAGCTATTATTTCGTTTTACCCGTCATCTGGTCCCTCCTCAATGGCTAGGTCAAATGACAATGGTGAGTACGAATTGCTTTTCACTGATGACAAGAAAGGGGCGGTTGTTGGAACTCATAAAGTAACAGCAAGTACATTTGCTCCTTCCAGTATGGCTTCAACAACAGGTACAGCCGATCCTGGCGCACCACAAATCATTGAAGCAGTTCCGGAAATAATACCTGCCAAGTACATTAACAAAGAGACTACTGATATTGTCAAAGAGGTTAAATCTGGGAAACAGGTAATTAACATTGAATTGACATCTCAGTAAAGACGCACTGGCTGTGTTCAACTACTGAAGTTTTCAAAAAATTTGACGCTCGACTTTTTCTGACGAAGTTTAACCGAATCGAAAAAGTCGAGGTGTAGTGCTTGTGTTTGGTTTACATACCAGCGCTAAATCTTCCGCGAAAATCAAAAAATTTACTCAAAATCGCGCAGAACATAATTTTCTTTGTAACCGAATGACATAAAAAGGTCGTTTCTTTATAATGTGTCATCTTTTATTTATTCCTGACATTTCACAAAACAATCGCTGTGTCCTGCGATGATAATGCCAAAAAATACATGTCACGAATGCGGAACGCCGCTTGATCCGAATAATTCCAACAAGCCGTGCCCGGTTTGCCTGCTCAAATTGGTTGCCAAAACGGACTTTTTGTCGGAGAGCGACGAACCGGCAACAGAGAATCGTGGTCAAGAACCGGCAATTGACGCTGTGCAACGTGCTTTTCCGCAGCTTGAGATAATCGAACAGATCGGACGCGGCGGGATGGGAACGGTTTTTAAGGCCCGACAACCGAAACTTGATCGGTTCGTCGCTCTTAAAATTCTCTCCGAAGAACTTGCCGCAAAAGCGACTTTTGCCGAACGATTCGCTCGGGAAGGGAAATTGCTGGCTCGGCTTACGCATCCTAACATCGTGTCGGTGTACGATTTCGGTCAAGCGGAATCGCCACACGAAACGGGCAAAAACACGACTTTTTTCTACCTGCTGATGGAATACGTTGACGGCGTAAACATGCGGCAGGCGATGCGGGAAGAACGTTTTACGCCGGAACAGGCAATTGCAATTGTGCCGAAAATCTGTGACGCTCTCCAATACGCACATGATGAAGGCGTTTTGCACCGCGACATTAAACCGGAAAATATCCTGCTTGACGTGAAAGGCCGGGTGAAAATTGCCGACTTCGGGATTGCCAGCGTGATACGGAACCAGCAAGGCGGAGCGGAACCGCAGTCTGACGCTGAAAAATCCGCGGAAAACGAAACGCACCTGACCAAAACCGGCCAGATTCTCGGTACGCCGTCTTACATGGCGCCGGAGCAGATGGACGATCCGAATCGGGTGGATCACCGCGCGGACATATATTCGCTTGGTGTCGTGTTTTACGAACTTTTGACCGGTGAGCTGCCAAAGGGTGCTTTCCCTCTGCCGAGCGAAATGACACCGGTTGGTGCCGAAATCGACGGGATTGTTTTAAAAGCACTTCAAAAAAACCGCGACAAACGGCAGCAGTCAGCCGTGGAATTGAAAACGGAAATCGAAACGATAACCGCCAACTCTGCACCAAAACGGGAACAATTTCCGTTTTTTCCAGATTTCTTGGATTTTCTGGAAAAGAGAAATGCGAAAAACAGAGTTGGAATGGTGTTAGGTATGATTACGTGTTTAATCGCATCGCTTTGTGCAATAATTTTCAAAGCCCCTATTTTTCAAGGTCTGGCTATTGGAGCGATTAGTGGGTATGGCGGGGCGGTGTTGATTCAGTATATTATTTTCAGGGTTAGAAAAAGGAAAAATAAAACCACGAAGACCGCAAAGGAACTGAAAACCGGAGTTGAAACGACACCACCCGATCTGGCGTCAAGCAAATTGGCAATTATCGATTCGTGGCTGTTTAAATCGCTGTTTACGTCATTGATAACATCACTGCTTTTACTTTGGTTAGGCATGGCTTGTTACATTCCGGGCAAGCTCGCGGTTATTCCGGCAGCTAGGAACCTCGGTTATATTAAGGCGGAAATCAACCTGATTAGTCCGTCAATCAAATCGAATGAGCAGACGATTCAGCTTCTTGAGCAAACGGCGGCAAAGGATGATCCCCGACTCGTTGTATGTTTGGCCCAAAAAAATGTAGACGATATCATTTTATCTGACTTGAAAAACAAGCGGGAAGAACGACAAAATGTACTCGACAAAGTTGTTGCGGAAAAATCCAATTCGCTAATATTTCGCGTCGCAGGGTGGCTTACCGGTGCGGGAATATTTTTTGCTCTCGTTACTTTTGCGATTGCTTTTATACAATTGCTTCGGCTCAGAATTACGGACAATAAACGTGGTCTGATTACCAACGGCTTAGGTGTATATTTTAGCGCGTCATTATTTACATGCGGTATATTTTCGTTAGCGCAGCAAGATAACCACGAGCTTTTCAATGAGTGGGTATTTATTGTGATTTTAATTGGAACACCGCTGATATTTTTAATTTCCTGGGCGGCAAAAAGCAGTTCTATTACTGGGCGGTATGTCACGTTATCCAAATTCGCTTTTGCATGTACATTATCAAGTTTTATCACTTTTGCGGCTTATTTTTGCTGCATAATACTAGTAGAAGAATTTAATTTATTAGGAAAATCACCTTCCCTCCCGGCAAATCCGCGAACTTTGGAAGCCAGAGGGTTGGCTGTGAGTGCGGAACTCGATTCCATGCTCGCAAAACTTTCTGCGCAGCGGTCTTACGATTTCTCTGCCGAATGGAAAAAAGAATATGAAAGTCAACGTAATGCAGCACTTGAGGCAATTCGTCAGGAAGATTACAAAAATTTCGGAACCGAAGATAATAGTGAATATCACCGGATTATGTGGAATGCCCGCTCAAAATATTCATTGCAGGAATTTGATCTGAAAATTTTTCCTGTAGTTATTATCTTCTTACCATTACTTGCACTCGCTATTCCCGGTACTGTTTTCGGGTTGCTGAGTCTGCTCAAATTGCGGCGGGCAAAAATCCTTGAAGGCCAGAAACAGGCTGCTTTTGCCGGTTTATTGTGGACAAGTATCGCGACTGTTTGGTTGGCTTGTATCGCGATATTCTTTGTTCCGTATGGCGCGTACTTGATTGGTGGTGTCATAAAAATTCTAATTATATCTTTTACTTTTCTCGCATGGAAAAAATTAAATAAAATACGCAAAACGGAAGATAAAAAAGGTTGGCAGTCGACAATGATCGCAGCATTACTTGGCCCGTGCATACTTTTGCTTGGCACGTTCGCGGCAGGTTTCGGACTACTTGGTATTTATCTGTTTGATGGGACACCGCTTGCTCATTACGCTGGATTCATTTGTGTTATTGGTGTTGGATACGCAGTTCCAATTATATTGCTGTTCATTTATCTCACATATCGATGGGTTTTTCCGGCGAAACCGCATCCAACTCAACTCGCTTGGTGGGGACTGGCGTTGGTGATTGCTTCGGTTTTGCCAATATTATTTGCCAGTAACACAGACGAGTATTTTACCTTCTCGATTTACTCAAAACGTATTTCGGAAGCATTCGAACAAACTTATGATCTTCCTTGGCAGAAAAAACTCGCGGCAGAAAATGAAATCACGAATAACCCAAAATTAACCGCAAAACAAAAAGAAGCGTCACTTGCGCAACTTCGTCTCGCGTATAAGTTACAAGAACAATCACGAGAAAGCGAGATTAAATCGTTGCAAGACGCAATGTCACGTTACAACCGATTTATACAAATGCCGTTTGTGGTAAGTTCGATTATGTTGTCGGCGGCATTGGCACTGACCGGCATGGCTTTCGGCTGGTGTCATTTAAGACGAATAGCAGGCACGCCAAACCGACCCGGCATGATCCCGGCATTGATTGCCGCATTTGCGGTAACCCTTCCAGTTGCTTGGCTTACGTCAATTGGTGTCTGGCTCGGTCCCATTTTTATTTTCGACGCAACAAGTTCACTCAATTGGCTAACGGCATTGGCTCTCGTTGTTGGCAACTTGCTTGGCGTCTCACTTGTTGTTTACATTGTGTGGTCAACTTTACGCTGGCAATTTCGTGATGCCAAGCGTGTGCAAAACAATGTACCCGCCGAGGAATCAAAAGCGGAATCCGAAATGATTGCGGTTCCGGCACTACCACAAATTGAATCTTGCATGTCGAAAAATGTCATTGCTTGGCAAAGTACTGACGCCACTGAAAACGATATTAACATAAACAACGACAACAAGTTATTCAGCACGAAGTTCAAGGCGGTT
>JBOFQC010000140.1:0-2134 GCA_051660725.1 Thermoguttaceae bacterium | reverse complement strand
CGCAAACGAGGTCGATACCGGTGTCAGGTTTGTTGTCTCGCAGCGGAAAATCCTGCCAGAGCCAGACGTTTTTATACGGCTCGGAATACGCCGGGTCGTGCTTGAGAAACTGCAAAATCAGCTGCTCGAAGCGGGTTCCCTTGTCTTTTTGCGAGGTGTTTGCGGCAGCGGCTCTGATTTCGTCGAGAATTTGTTGTAAAGCGGACATTGGCAATATGGGTGGGTATTTTATATTTCGTTCCAGTCAGACTGGACACAGCGGCTTGTTGGCAGCTAATTTTACCAGATTTCCGCCGAAAATCTAGTCGGTGAAGATGTGTTTTTGCCGCATGTTTGCCGCGATATTTTGAATCCCGCACCGCTACTTTTTTATGCGGAATGTGGTAGAATAATGCGGACCTGTTGGCAAGAAACTAAAGAAATCGACAAATTGGTTTACCAGCTTTTCGGCTTGCCATCCGCCGAAATCGTGCTGGTCGAAGGAGGGTAATACCATGATTACGATGAGGAGTCACAGCTGCTATTTGAACAGGCAGAGAAATTTACTCGTATTCTGAAATATCGCCACAAGTACAATGCGTTAACAACTTATACAGGTGGTAACAAGTACGATACCAACGAAAATAATTCAACCGCTCTCACAAAACGACGAAACGATACAACTAAAAGAGATGGAACAGCCGCATCTTGACGAATCTGCTTTAGTACGCCTTGAACAATTGCTGCAGGCGGATGTTTTCCCGCTTGAAAATTTCATTGGTGAAATAACCGAGTCTGATGTTCTTGATGGAACAACTATTAATGTACACTTCCGCTTCATTAAACTTGACGGAAATGGCAGACCAATGATAAAACAACTTGCCGAGCAGATGCTATACCACCTTGCTTCGTATGTAACCCCAAGAAGGAGGATTAATGAACCACGGAGTCTTGGCATTAAACGTCAGCAAGTCCTTATGACGCAGATACATGAAGAGGCAAAACGACTTTTTGTAACGAACTCGAACACTGGCGAAGGCGGGGAGTTTTTACTATATCTGATCGCTGAAAAGTTTCTTGGGCTGCCACAAGTGCTATGTAAAATGGCATTAAAGACGAGTGGTAATGTTCATGTACATGGTACAGATGGTATCCATGCAAAATACGAAAAAGAATCTGGTGTGCTGGCATTATACTGGGGTGAATCAAAGCTCCACGCAACAGTAAACAGTGCAATAGACAAGTGCTTTGAATCGGTAGCCCCGTTTTTACTTGATGAAGGAACTGGAAACGACAGTCAAGGTCGTGACCTAAAATTGTTTCGAGACAACGCTGGAGACAATATTGACGATCCAGAACTTGCAAAGGCGTTACTTGAATATATTGATCCCGCCCACGCAAATTATAGCAAATGCGAATACCGAGCTGTTTGTCTTATTGGGTTTGATAATACTGCGTATCCATTCGAGAACAGTAAGGCAAATGTGGAGGAACTGAAAAAGGAATTTCTAAAGCAGGTGTCTGAATGGCGAAGTAAACTGAGTGAGTCGATTAAAAAACACAATATCCATACGTTTACGATAGAAGCATTTTGTCTTCCTTTTCCGTCAGTACAGGGATTTCGTGATTCATTTTTAGAAATGCTGTGAAAACAAAGGCCTGTTGACAATGGCTCTCCATAAATAATGAGCTATAAAACCTCCATAAAAAACAGATCAGGAAAGCCAAAATGAATATTCTAAAACTTGCAGATGGCGTATTGAGTTTACAATCATTCAATGAAAAATATGCTCACCTTCTGATCGATTCGGTACGGGTTCAATTTCCCAATTTGAAAATTCCCAAAAAGGAGTCTCCAGTCTCTATCGATTGGCAATATCTTATTCAATGTGCGAGTTTATTATCGTTTTCTGAAAAAGGGAAATGTGAAGACATCGCCCTTAGAATCGCTCAGCACTGTTTAGAAGCAGGTTGCGGGAAGGTGTCACCGGAAATGACAGATGCGGCTTGCATCATTTTATACCATCGCCCGCCAGAAACTGCCGTTTACTAATGTAAGAAAATCTGATAGAATATCCACTTTGAGGAAAGACATCTCATTTTTCAAGGAGGATAATTATGTTACATATTCAACTCGCGGATAACGTCGAGAATG
>JBOFQC010000139.1:0-8282 GCA_051660725.1 Thermoguttaceae bacterium | reverse complement strand
CAGACGATTCAGTCCGCAATTTTCGCATCGATAAATCGGCCTGCGTGTTCTGTCTTTGCGGTGTTCGAGCCAAATCACTTCGCACCGCCCGCCCGCTCCACAGTCACACGAATATGTCTCCGCCATCCCGCCGGGACGGATCAAACCGACACCGGCAAGAAGGGCAAGATTCAAATGGCGGTGGTTTTGTGCTACAAAAACTGCACGGTCATCAGGCGGCGGGCAGAGCATCAGCGACAAGACTTCCTGCAAGGGCGATATTCTCGTCATGTTCAATCCTCCATTGTTTCAAATAACGATGAGCCATCTCGACATGTTCCGGTGCCTGATTTTTCAGAGTACAAGTGAATGGTGCCCCGATCTCGAACGTCAATGTTTTGGGTCGTCCGGTCTCTTGATAAAAAACGAAACGAAAACGGGCTTTCTTGACGACCAAGCGGCGATTGTCGAGCGAATTTTGAATCCGTTCAAAAATGAATTCGCGGATCGAACGCGATCCTTGTGTCAAATAACTGATCGTGTACCCTTCGTTCCAGTCGAGCGTGATTGAGTTGACGAAAATTTCAAGACGATCTTCGGGACGAGCCACTGGCTCAAAACGAGGATCGAGGAGCATCGATAAGTCGTATGGGATTTGTTCCTCAGTCACCGGTTCCACGCCGAGAACATGCCGCAAGAAAATCGCTTCGAGCGATTCACGGAGACGTTGCGGAAGTCGGGCCGAAAGTTCCGAACTCCCTTCCATGCTGTTGTAAGCGAAGACGACCTCGAATGTTTGCCGAATCGGCTGGTGAATCAGTTCGCCGGTGTCATCATGAACCAGCGAATCGCGGACATAATCGTCCGGGTGTGCGAAGAAATAGTAGACGCCTCCTGCGCGGGCGGTCATCTCGACGGTGCAAGTATACCCGCGCCCCTGCGTTGTTTTCAGCAGCATTTCGATTTCGTCTTCGAGATTTTCCCTCGTTTCATCGTCCAGTTGCGGTGTGATTTTCGGCAGATCAATCCGTTTCCGCCACCAACTTCGAGCATCCACTTCGAAAAATTGGCCAGCGAACTCGAACACCTCGCGGTGATAGAGCCATGTGAACAAGGATTTCGAATAGAGATTGCGAGTCGAAAGCAAAACTTCCGTCCACGCCTCGTCGGATTCCTGCGTTGCTGCCGCCTCGACGAGTGCTTCCATCCCTTTTTCACAGGCCAGAGCGTGGATATTTCGCAGAGCGACTTCCGCCTGAGCGCGAATCTGCGGCGGCAAAGCATCGAAAAAATGCTGCAAATCGTGAATATTGCGTCTGTTGACATCTTCCCAGCCGATCCCTTCAGCTTCGTCGCTGAACGATTCAAAAAATGCACGCAGTAACGATTTGTCCGACATTCGAAAGACCGTCCCCAAAGAAAACTGACGTTTCATAACAATTCTCCTGATTAAAAATGTGACAGAAAATAAAAATGAGTTCGTTCGAGATTGATTCAAAAATGCGTTTCGACGCTCGAAAGAGCGGCGAAAAAAAACGACAGAACCGATCCGGCGAGTGCTTTTGAATCAGAAGCCCGAAGCGGGCAGGAAGAATCAGGGACGGACGACAAGATACGGTTCTTCGACGAGCGACTTTTCCGAACGGAAAATCGGTTGACAAAAAATGTTCTTGTTTCTCCTTGTGACGCTTAGTAAGCAGGCGTCCCTGTTGCAGGAAGCAGGCTGCTTCACCGCATTAGCCTCCCGGCAGATTTGCTGCGGTCGGCGATTTTGTTGCAATCGTTACAATAAATCGAGCGACCAACGGGAGCGTTTCCGTAACAACGGCGACGAATATGCCGCCTCGTGCCGGGCACCCCGACATCGAAATGATTTTGCCACAAACGGAAAAAAAGTTCAAGTTACCCCGGCGAAAAATTTTTTCGGCGGACGAATCAAGTGCCGAAAAACAAGGCGAAAACGGCGAGAAATTTTTTCACGCTGAAAAATACGGAATTTCGACTGTCCATGCGATTTCATGCCGGAGATTACAGCGTTGAAAAAAATTCCCCCCTTATCCTGATTTTATCTCAAGTTTTTCGATTTTTCTGTCGCAAACTGGCAAGCGTTGACCATTCTATTATTGGAAAGACAAATGGTTGTACTTTTCAAATCACCACCCATCACAAGGAGACATGACCATGAAAACTCACACACTGCTTCTCGCTCTCGGATGTGCCGCCTGTGCCGTCTGCTTCTCGACAAGCTCGGCTTCGGCAAATGGCTTTGGAATGGATTATCGCGGCGGAAATGTCAATGTACAAATCGGCATTGGCGGTCCCGGTGGCGGCTATTACCGACCGACCCATTGCGGCGGTTATGATTCTTACCGTCCGCATCCGCCTGTCATCGTCGTTCCCGCTCCGCCGTGCCGTTATCCGGCTTATCCGGTTCGGCCACTGTATCCGCCAATCCGCCCGCCGCATCATTCGCATGGTCCCTATCACCGATAGTGGCTAAAAGTTTACTCGCGGAGATTTCGACTCCGAAGTCTCCCCTCTCGCCCCCGTCGGTCATGGACATTTTCTGAATCTGAATCACGACCACCGGGGCTGTTCTTTTTTCGCCTTTTTCTCGACGCAATACAAAACGTCGATCCATGCAACATCAAGGCAATTTGAAGTGACGAGAACATGTAAATTGATCGTTTTTCATTCATCCTGAAAAAAATTTACCATTTTTTTGATTCATGGGCATTGCAATTTCCAAAACGCTCGATAGAATGAAATAAATTTGAAATTCAATTCAGAAATTTTCGGAGGATTATGAAATAAATTTCGCTGGCTCATGCCGGTTTTACAATCAGATAATCGCAAGTATTAGTCCTTAAAACCGTCTTTTGACGGGGACTTTCTTCCATACGTTACCCGGCTTTGCCGGTTGGAAGAAAAAAATTTTGCTGTTGGAACCTATGCGTCCCCGCTTGGGGATGTCATGCCAACAGCTTGCGAAGTTCCGTGCGGACAATTTGAAACTGTCTGTATTGGTGTGCGCAAGCGCGCATACTGCCTTAGTAACGTGAGGGGAGGCTTCGTATTTAAGGACTCATGGCGTTCCCTTTTCTTTTTGAAAAGGCACTTTCGCCTATTCTTGTCGATTCTCGACACAGCATTTTCCTAGTAACCGTTCACAACGGAAATCGATTTACCGTAAACCCAATATCCCATTCCGCCCCCCCAAAAAAGAATACTGCCATGAAAAACATCGTCAAGTCCGTCTTGTTTGCTCTTATCGGTCTGGTCTGCTGCAGCGAGTTTGCAGTCGCGCAGCATGGTGGACCAATTGTCGAGTTTGTCAATCAAGAGTCATTTAGTATTCACATCGCTGTTTCAGGATGGTGGGAACATCGTTCCGAACCCTCATCAGGCAGAGGACCGGCAACCTCATCGTTAGCTGTGATGCCGGGGCGTCCGTTTGAATGGGTTGAAGGGTGGTACACTATCAATCCGGGTGATACAGTCCGTCTCAACCGTGGATACAGTGGTTTTTACTACACTTGGAATACATGGGGAAATCGTACCGATTGGGATTGGAAGGATGCTCCGTACTTTTGGGTGCGTAGATCGTATGCTTTTCGCACAGAGAGAGAACGCGCGAAAAACAACATGGATGTTGTTATTGTTTTTGAGAATCAAGAGCCTACTGCGAGTGATAAGGCATCTTTACCAAATAAGAGGGCTTCATGGGAGAAAAATGCCAACGGCTCCTACAAAAATAGTATTGAACCCGTGAAGAGCGAGAAACAGCTTTCTGATAATGGCTTTGAGCCTTTTCCATTCAGGACAGTTCCAGAGGGCATAAAGCGGGTTGTTTTCGCCAACGGCAAATCATCGTATCAAAAGTGATATGTGCGACGATGCGAATGATCTGAATCGAACGATGTAGTAGCGTGTTTGAAAATTGTTGTAAAGTTTATTTTTTATTTTTTTAGGAGACAAACTGATGAGAGCGAACATTCTTTCTAATGGCAAATTTATTCTGCGGTACACGATGGTATTCTTTGTGATACACTTGGTGCTCGGAGTGGTGTCATCGCAATCGGTAGTAGCACAAGGGACAACAAAGAAAGGCCTCGCACCTATTGTGGATATCAAAATACGGGCGATGCCGTCTATGGCTCAGTCGCTTGCAAGAAAACCGTTGCCCGAATGGGGAGATGGCTATGAACTGCTTGACGTTGATTTAAATAAAGGCATGGGTGGAAAAACAGATTTTATCTACCTGTTTTACAAAAGAAGCTGGAATGGGAAACCAATTACGGGACTTTATATCATCGACAGCAAAAATGACAAGCCTCGTGATGGTTTTACAAAAATTGATGTCGATTTGAATAAAGGTGCCGGTGCAGATTATCTGTATCTCTGCTACACAAAAAATCCAGATTTGAAACCCGTTAAATCTCTTTTGGTGTTACATCAAGATAAGTCCCCTGTGGGAACTGATATTGCCTTCACAAGAATTGATGTCAATTTGAATAAGGGTGGTGGGCGTCGTGGGGATAATATTTTTCTGTGGTATGGAAAATAAAATTTTGGCACGCAATTTTTTCTGTACTTAAAATTAATATGCCATCTGGCGTAGGAGACTCAAAATGAGAACAAAAATGATTCAGATGTCGCTTTGTATTGGCATCTTGCTCATTTCCGCCCGTACTCCAAGCTATGCGCAATGGCTGGATGCGGGCAATGTTGGTGGAACTTCTATTTGGCGTGATTCGAAAACCGGGCTGGAATGGACGACATCTCTGTCAAGAACGTCGTCACACGGTGCTGCGAGGCAAAGAGTGGCCAATCTCGGTTTTCGGCTCCCATCGCACAGTGAGTTTCGTTCACTGGAAAGAAACGGAGGAATTCAAAAACTTCGTATGGATTCATCTTGGGCTGGAGGCTACTACTGGGAGTCCACCGGTGGAATAGTCAATGGTAACGGCGGCAACTTCAAGTCACTGTTTCCAGTAAGCCATCCACATGTCGGCGACCCATATGCCATCGGCGTGAGGAAAGGTAATAACGTCGATAGCGGACGAGAAAGTGAAAAAATTACGAATACGAAGACCAAAGTCCATCTCATCGTTGCCGGAGACGTAAACAGTAATTTACGAGGGGCAGTTGATGTAAGTAGCAATGAAATTTATCGAACACTGATCAGTGGTTTGGGGAATACTCCACTTGAGTTTTATCAAATCCCACGCGAAAATTTACGTCCGGAAACGATTCTGAAATTTATAAACAACTGTTCCATTGGCAAAAATGACACGGTAATCTTTTGCTATTTCGGTCACGGTGCAAGCGATCCAAAC
Organism: Thermoguttaceae bacterium; assembly: GCA_051660725.1. Taxonomy (GTDB): domain Bacteria; phylum Planctomycetota; class Planctomycetia; order Pirellulales; family Thermoguttaceae; genus JAVBSX01. The sequence continues at coordinate 2,964 of JBOFQC010000139.1, read as the reverse complement.
AAGGGTGTTTTTTATACTATAACTGATCCTTCCACCCCATATACCGATGCAAAACAACCTCACCTGTATGATTCTTTATTAAAAAATGATGTGAAAAATCAAATTTTACAGCACAGCCCGCGCCTGGTTGTACTTATCAGTGATTGCTGTTCTGTGCATTTTACATTTCTCGGAGAGGAAAAAGCTGTTTGTGGGGCAACTATTAATCCACCGCAGCCGCTCTTCAAAAAATTGTTTTTAGATAGTCGCGGCGTTGTTGATTTCACAGCTGCGCAACAAGATTATACTGGCTGGTGCAATTCAGAAGTTGGTTTTTGGTTGACTCATAATCTGTGCGAAGCTCTTGAACACAATCAACAGAAAAATTTGTCGTGGACTGTTTTTTTTCCTATTGTGCGTGAACGTACTAAGGAGTATTCATTAAAACAATACAATGCTAACCCTACCAATAGTTCCCAGGGATGGAATTACAACGGTGTTTTGCAGATTCCAATGGTTCCTCGTGCTTTTTCGTTAGGGAATTGAAGAAAAAATTTTTACCCCCCCTGAAATGACCATGAAAAAAATTCTTGTGCTTTTCGTGGCATTTTGCGTTTGGAAATATATTTGTTCGATAATCAAACGCGTTACGAGCACTGAAGATGGCTTCACAAGCCGACCGACAGGAGATGGTGACATCATGTTTGTATTAATGACGAATTATTTCTGCGAATCAAAATCGTCCATTGTGCGTGGCTGAAAGGCTGCTGTTTTGTTGCCAAATCAATCAATTTTTGGATTTTGAATTGCGTTATTATATTAGGAGAAATGATACAATGAAAACAACTCACAGGTCATTCAGCTTTCCCTTGCCATGTCTATTCATTATTATTTGCATTTTTTTGATTTTGACGGACCATAACTGGGCGCAACAGGAGGCGAGCTATTATGTACATAACTTATCAACGGGAGACATTATCATCTCTCAATCATCAAGGCCACTCACGGGAAGCAAACAAGGCGAAGACCTTAGCTCGCGACTTGGCTCTAATGATTGGCTGATCTGCAAAGACGATTCAATATATTTTGGAGGGCAGGGAAAAAGAGGGAATTCTGCGCGATTACTTGTGATTCTGAGTCATGAATTTACATTGACGCAAAACGAATACAGAAATGCAACCGGCGAGAACAAGGAGCGTCTTAGAAAACGCTTAGAGATTTATAAATCCCTTTATGCACGTGTGAATGCATTGTCTTCAAGGTCAGATACGGAATCAGATTTGGGGGCCAATGAAAACGTCTACTCTGCCGGGGCGGCGTTATCAGAAAATAACAATATTCAAATGCTCTTTGTATTTGGAACTCTCGATAAGGAAATCGAAGAAACAACAGGCGTAAGCTGGTCCAATCTTGGGGCCTTACTGAGAGACTCCGGCTTGATTGATCCTGAGCAATTTGCAAAATTCGCTCCCGATGGCACGACAGAGAAAAGAAATGTAAATGATACGCTTACCCACAGCTTGGATGAAATTGACGTGAAAGTGCATGTTTTGTCCGGTAATAATGCTACTCCGTCCAGAATTGTTCAAAAGTGTGAACAAATGAACAGTGAGGTAGGCTCGCAGGGGGCGATTATGGTTTACATAATTTGTCACGGAGCATTTGTAAAGTACAGTAATGCCGAAGAACATTCTCTTTTTCCAACTGCAAAAAGTGCTGCTGACCAAAGAGCGGAAGTCATTCTTGTCAGAAAAGACATCATGAAAGCGATCAATCGCAATAAGCACAGATTTGTGTCTCTGATTACAGATGCGTGTAGTGTTGAGATATCCATTCCAATAACAAGGCCAATATCAGGAGCCGGTTCACTTGTTATTTCTTCCCCTCTCATTCAGAGGCTACACGTTCCGCCATGTTTTCCGATTTTGCTTAAAACTGCGCAGGGAATAATGGATATCGGCTCTGCCTCCCCGAAAGACGATCAAAACGCATTCGGCAACAAAAGGGATGGATTGATTTTTACGAGTGGCTTCATTGCTGTATCTCGACTTGGATTTACAGAAAGTACATTCGGCGATAATGAGATCATATCTTTTTTGAAAGGCACACAAAAAATTACGACGAAATTAATGAATGAAACGAAAAAACGCCAAAATGCCGAGGCACTGAAACAAAAAACGCAACATGTGTACGACTTCAAGAACATGAATACGGTAGAAAATCTCCCGAACCTCAATTCGAATCTTGACATTTCCAACTTGTAAACTTCCCCTGTTCCACATTACCTTTTTTGGAGAAAAACTATTATGAGAAGAATTGTTTTAAGTTTGTTGGTGCCCTGTCTCTTGCTGGGGCTTGTGATTCCTTGCCTGGCAGACTGCGGCAAAATTGTGATCATTCCACGTCCGCCAGTCCGTCCATGCCCACCGAAAGTGACCGTGAAGAAAATCGTTACGGTGACGAAAGTGACGAAGGTTGAATACTTAGTCGGCGGACATTACGGCCACCATAACCAGTTTCGTTACCAAGACTATGATCGACATGTCCCTCAAGGTCGGGATAATTATTATCAAGGTGGCGACGACTGGGACCGCCTCGGCATTGACGAGGACGGTAACCAAGAACGGCCAGATGTGTACGGTAACAGCGAAACGGATTTCGACTCTGTTTACGGCTCAAAAGGTATTTTTACGGAAACCGAGCAACAGGGGGTCATCGCTTGGAACGGAACAAAAGAGATTCTCGTGCTTTCCACCAACGAGGCCTCGACGCTAGGGCAAGGCGCGGCGATGTTGAGCGTTATGCCTTTGCCGGGAAAACCGCTCAATATCCAGCGAGCAAACAGGGATATTTTTGTTAATGCCAAAAAACTCCTTGCAAAGAAATACAAGGAAGACATGGATCAGACCTTCGGTTTGATTCTCAAGACACAGATCGGTGCCCACAACATATTCGCTTGGGAAGTCGATAGTATTGAAAAGTTCG
>JBOFQC010000138.1:0-4991 GCA_051660725.1 Thermoguttaceae bacterium | reverse complement strand
TTACAGCTGAGGGGTTTAACGACGACTGGGATTCTTTGGCACAAGTTTCCTTCCCGTGCATTGTGCATCTAGCGAACCCCGATCACTACATTGTGGTATCAGGAATCGAACCGGAGAAGGGATATGTTCACATTTTCGACGATGCTGGAAACCGTACTCGCCAAAATCGTGATTCATTTGAGAAACGCTGGACGGGTCACTCTCTGCATCTAGCAAAAGACGTTACACTAATAAGCACTGCAGCCGCAACCCCGCAGCCACACGCCGTTTACAAACATTTGATTCTTGACAAAGGGGACATTCCCGCTGTTGGCGAACCGACGGAATTTGTGTTTCCAATCAAAAACATCGGTAATACTGATCTTATTATTGAAGACGTGAAAGTGAACTGCGGTTGCCTGAAAAGCGAAAAACCCGATACGCCTATCCCGCCCGGCGAAAGTGGTGTCGTAAAACTTTTTTATTCCGTCGAACCGAAGCGTGGTGTGTTTTCCCAGACAGCAGCAGTACTTACGAACGACCCTGACACGCCGGTTGTGGTGCTCACCGCCTGCGGTTTTACTGGTGTCGAAGTACGAGTCGAGCCGTCGCAGGTGAAATTGGACAAGCTGTTTTTGGGGCGAAAATGTGCTTACCAATGTTTCGTGCGATACACCGGTGAGTGGAACGATTTTCAAGTTGACGTGGAATCCAGCGATTTGACAGGCGTGAAATTATTGAAACATGAATGTGTCCAGTTGAATGAAGTGTCTTTACCGGGAGTTTTGCAAGCAGGTGCCGCGATTTCACAGAAAGCTCTTCAAAACAATCGCGTTTTGGAATTGACTTTTGAGCCAATAGGTAACATTTCGGAAAAAGTGGAGGGTAATATCGTACTCAAAACCAACGTGCCGGGTTACGAACAGTTCACTTTGCATGTTTCGGGGGCAATCAAATCATCTGTTCAAGCATTTCCGAGTGTTATAGATGCGAGTAATGGCAAAGAAACTCGCGTTTTGCTGGTGTCACTTGTCGATTCAGCTTTTCGTATTGCAGCGGTTGAAAGTGGCGGGGCTTTTTCGTGCGATTATGATTCTGGTGTTTCAAAAAACGAGCAGGTTTTAACATTGAAAAACACGGAAGAATTGGCAACTGGCGACATTTTTGTGACACTCGAAATTGATGGGGACGCATCGCCAACAATTCTTCCGCTGCAACTGGTAAACCATGTCGAATGAAAATATACCTACTTCAGAAAAAACGTCCAAAAAATATGCGATTCACATTTTTTGTGTTGTAATCCTCACCATTGAAGCTATGCTTCTTGTATGGAGCGGGTACGTTCATTCACCAACGCATCTTGAGGTTTTTCATCTCCCGGCAGGACTTTCCCACTGGGAATTATCGCGGTACGATTTGTTCCGTGTGAATCCTCCGTTAGTGCGTATGGTTGCTGCACTTCCGGTGTATTTAGTTCAACACGAAAGTAATTATAATGAATACAGCACCGACCCATTTTATCGCGCAGAATATGGAGTCGGCTTAGACACTATGCACGCAAACGGCTCAAGGTTTATTTGGCTCATGACCCTTGCTCGCTGGGCATGTATTCCGTTTATTCTGCTTGGTGGTTACATTTGCTTCCGATGGGCAAGGGAATTATACGGAGACACTGCAGGCATTATTGCTCTTTTATTGTGGTGCTTTTGCCCTTATGTTTTAGGGCAAGGGAGCGTTATTACTCCCGACGCACACGCCGCCGCACTTGGGATTACCGCAGCGTATTGTTTCTGGAAATGGCTGCGGACACCAACGTGGAAATTAGCCATTCTGGCAGGGATAATTCTTGGTATTGCGGAACTGTCAAAATTTACGCTACTGATTTTCTATCCACTCGGCTTTGTAATGTGGGTAGTTTTCTGTGTCACAAACAAGCGGCTTCTTTCACGCTCGATAGTTTTTGAAGCATTTCAAGGATTTGTAATTGTGGCACTAAGTATATTAGTGATAAATTACGGTTACGACTTTGAGAACACAATAAAACCTTTGGGGGAATACCGTTTTCAGACTCGCACACTTACCGGGATTAAATCGTTAGATGACATTCCAAAATCTGGCGCAAACCGCTTTATGGGAACAGTAATGGAAAATATTCCTGTTCCGCTGCCTGCCAATTTCGTAGGGGGGCTGGACTTGCAAAAGAAAGATTTTGAGACAGGTATTTTTTCGTATCTCAACGGTAAATGGCAGATAGGCGGATGGTGGTATTTTCACATTTTTGCAATGATAATTAAGATTCCACTTGGAACTTGGGGATTGATTTGTATCGCGGCTAGTATGGCTTTTTGGGGACGAAAATATCATAGCATGTGGACGAATGAATTGTTTTTACTTCTTCCCGTCGTATCTTTACTTGTTGTTTTATCGACGCAGTCTGGGGTAAGTGTCCATTCACGGTATTGCATGCCACTTTTACCATTCCTATTTATTTGGACAGGTAAAGTTGGAATGGTGGTAAAAAATGGCACCGGTTATATGAGAGGATTCATATTCTTATTACTTGCGTGGTCGGTATGTAGCACATTGTATTACTTCCCGCATGAGATTGCATATTGTAACGAGCTTGTAGGAGGTCCAAAAAATGCTTATAAGCATTTAGCAAAAAGTGATTCGTCTTGGGGACAAGACTTGTTACTGCTGAAAAATTGGCTTGACAAACATCCAGAGGTAAAGGAGTTACGACTTGCTCATTGCGGACCGTTTGATCCCCGCCTTGCGGGCATTGAATTTACGTTGCCTCCGGTTGCGCCAAATGGACAAGAACGGGCAAAGGAGCTTCCCCCGGAGTCGCTTGGTCCCCAACCCGGTTGGTACGCTATTGACGTGTGCTTTCTACTTGGTGGTGATCCACTTTCTGCCGCGAATGGTAAAGGCGACTGGGATGAGCCTTCCAAAACACAAGGTTACGATTTATCGTATTTTCAATCCTATACCCCGGTTGCGTTAATCGGCTATACAATTTACATCTATCACATTCCCGACGACAAAAATGCCGAGCAGCAAAAATAACATGTACTGATTTTGAATTTTTTTGTTTACAATCTTTGTTGATTCTGCTATTATGCGTTTTGTTGATTATTTTCAAGTTCGGTGGTTTTGAACAAATCAGCAGGAAAATTGCACTTGGTATTACTGATTTTTTCAAAAAACGAACTGGACTTCTACGAAAAACACTGATGTATACAACTTTCCTACCTACCATCTTGAGCCTGATGGTTGATGCCTAACAAATTGAAATATACGTAAAATTTATCCGATAGCAAGTACTGAAAAATTCCAAAAATGATGCCGACAAATTCGATTGGTTATTCAATTTATATCTATCATATTGACGAATAATAACACTATAATCTGTCCTTAACCTTTTACCAATGTAGCTCTCATGCCTGAAACTGTTAATAAAGAGCGCACAATTACAACTCGCAAGCCGACTCGAATCGGTGCCATGTTGTTGCTCGTAATTGGTGTCACTATCCTCGGAACGGTGTTCTTTGCAGACGAAATATCACGGATTCGGCTGCACCATCTGATTTATCGCTTGGACTTTCGGTATTGGCCAGATAAACTCGGAACGGCACTTTGGCTTTTCTTCGCTGTAATAATGTGCGAGTTGTGTGTTCGCAAGAATCTCCCTGTCACACGCTTTTGCAAATGGATATCAATTTTATTGGCGTTCGTCGAAATTATCCTCGTAGCACTCGGAATTTATTGTATAACAACAACGATTATACCATTACCAACATTGATGCAATGGCTCTACTACAACTGTATTGTGCCGTATTTTCACGAACCTATGAGTCAATTCATTTACAATGGAACCATCACCAATAACTTAATAGTCGCTCCAGCAATTGCCTTATTCCTGATTATAACCCTCGCTTTTATCGGTATTCGTGTAAAAAAGAGGAAAGCAAACCATGATGCAAATACAGATCGAAAATAAACATTCAGAAGACAAAACCAGATGGTGGCAATTCGACTCAACTACATGGATTCTTATTGCCGGATTGGTAATTATCAACGTCGCTTTTTTTATCGATATAAGTGCTGTACTGAGTTACATTGCGACGATTGGAAAAATTCTCGATGTCCGACTTTGGCCTCGGTGGTATTTACCTATTGTTATGATCATCGTTGTTTGTGCAGTCAAATGGCTATGGAATTATTTATCCTGGAAAAACGATGATCTTGATGATTATAATGCTGAAAAATCATGGGCATTTTTTGTCATGTCAGCTACATTGTCACTTGAAGCAATTATTCTCATTGTACTTCATGCAACAAAAATATTGAAATTCCTTTTTCTTCACCTTTGGATGTGGTTTTATATCGGGAGTTATTCATACGCTGCGGTGCTGTGTTTCCTGTTGATTTGTGCGTTCATCATGGTTGCTATTTACGTCGTCCGTTGTTGGGCAGTTGTAGTTTTGCGACCAGACTAATTTTTAGGTGCCATGAAAAATTTTCCACTAATATTATTACCAATTATTGCTGTTTACGTTACGGTACAGTGCCCTCTTTCGGTATCCAGTTCGGAAACTAGCAGATTACGCATCCTTGCACCGCAAATTAACCATCTCGACGAGGCTCTCGTTGATGATGTTGCCGACCAAGAATCGGAAAAACATGCCGATGGTGGGTATGTTGCCAATACATCTGTTGTCGATTGTTTCACTGCGATGTCGTACCAATATACGGGAGGTCGCTACGTAAATGAAACAATTAATTTTCGCTTGCGAATGCCGGAGAAAACGATTTCAGGTAAAAAGTATCCACTACTCATCTGGCTTCATGGCGTTGGTGAAAGTGGGGATGATAATACACGCCAACTTTCCCACATACAATCGACAATTGAATTTTTGGCAGGGAAAAACAGCATGGATTTCTACCTTTTAGCAACCCAGTGTCCGGCGGACAACACCTCGTGGGCGACAAGCATTTCTCAGGATGGT
>JBOFQC010000137.1:0-3008 GCA_051660725.1 Thermoguttaceae bacterium | reverse complement strand
AACTGCGATTCCATTACCGCTATTTTTTTGCTGTGCAAATTATGTTATATTGCACGTAAGTGATGTTTTATGCATTGGTGTCAAGTCCAAGTTGATCCCGGTTTCGGCCCGCATAATCAGTATAATACTGATTGTCAGTAAAAATTATCAAAATGACTTTTTTCTAAAAACAAAAAATGAAAAACAATACGATTTCCAATTGTTTACGAGGTGTTTTGTTTGTGTCTTGTGCCGTGTTATTTGCAATGACCGCATTATCACAGAATGTGTTTGCGGCGGATGATGCGCCCGGTTACACGGATACGCCGTTATTGCCAAACTCGACATGGCGTGTTCACGATCAGGCAAGACCGCAGCCGCCGAAAGTGACACCAGGAACCGGTGACCTCGGTGCGACGCCGCCTTCCGATGCTGTAGTGCTTTTTGACGGTAAGAATCTTGAACACTGGAAAGGCCAAACGCCGGAACGAATGCAGTCTGGAATCGCTGACGAGAAGTTTGATATTGCGAAAACCGGTCAGATTTACACCGCTCAGGAATTCGGCAGCTGCCAACTTCACGTCGAGTGGATGACGCCAACCACACCGCAAGACCGCATGAATTGGGGAAACAGCGGCGTCATTTTAATGGGATGCGTGGAAATTCAGGTAATCGAATCGCACGACAGTTTCATTTACGCAGACGGCAATGCCGGCTCGATTTACGGACAGTATCCGCCACTTGTGAATCCAGCCAGAAAGCCGGGCGAATGGCAAAGCTTTGATATCACTTTCACCGCACCAAAGATCGAAGACGGCAAGCAGGTGACACCGGGTTACGTTACCGTTTTTTACAACGGCGTGCTTGTGCAAAATCACCGCGAAGTGCTCGGTAAAATGGCTCACCGCGAATTGCCCGCACCAATTGAAGTCGAGAAAGGCCCGTTACTTCTGCAAGAACACGGTTCTGCGGTCCAGTACCGAAACATCTGGATACGAAATATTGATTAGTGTGCGTCTGAAAAATTTTTTATCCTAGTTAGCCCCGGAGCCCTGCTCCGGGGAGCTACGCCGAGCAGGGCTCGGCGGCTAACATGCAAATTTATCCTGATACTCAGTACTAATATGAAAAACAATACAAAATATTATCTTTTGGGTATTTCTGGAATTCTTTTTGCGTATTTATTTGTAGTTTTTTTTACCACTCTGTTTCCAATTGATTCCTTTAATTACAGTGATCATGTTATAGTTACATTTCCCGGAGGTATAAACGGATGTAGCTTGCAAGAAGAAGGTGTTAAAAGAGTTATCCCCGATTTTCTAACCGAGATAACGACTTCTTCAAGCGAAGCACCTGAGTACGGTTTACGTAGCACTTATACTTTTTACGACGGACTGCCTGAAAAAGGGAAGGTTATAGGATCGTTTTTCTTCGACGAAAAGCTCGATTTCTCCTCAATGAAAGATAAATACGAAAAAAACAAAACGATCACGCCTTCTGTTATTGAGAGGGGTTTTGATTTTTTAAGAAAACCGGACCTGATTCAAATTAGTATTATAGAGCCAAGTACAAGAGATAAAAGCGACATTACCCCTGCGCAAGAAAAACCTTTGTCTTACACCTCACGAAAGAAAGACATTACAATCTATTGCGTATCGGACATGCAATTTGGAAAAATAAAGAAAGATGACGATAAAGAATATTTAGAGTTGCCTTCTTCCAAAAACAGTCACTTTGGTATGTCTACTGCCCTGATTGAAAGAGGAATGAAAACTGCACGTCATATGACAATCAAAGGCGGAGTTGGCACATACTGATTTTATAATTGTCCAAAATTTTTGTTTGCTTCATGTTGTTAAACCGTACGTAGCAGCGAAAAGGAGTAAAAATGATTCACTTCAAGAGTAATACAACATTAAAATATTTAATAAGCTCACTATTAACGGTTAGCTTACTATTGCCTTGGTTAAGTTTGATTTTAGGACGTATTTTACGGAGTACTAATTTGGGCTGGCCAATGGTAATAATTGCTATTATTCTGTCTTTGGCTGCGGTATTAGTAGGATGGAACAACTGGCAGGCTAAGGCTGGAAAAATAGGGGTTTATGGAGGATTCGGTTCTTTGACGTTAGTGGCATTAATGCTCGGTATGTTCACATAGCGTGTATTTGCGAATCTTACAAGGTAGGCGACTTTCTCCGAAAGTCGCTCCTGTTTCGGAGAAACAGGACTACCTGAAAAAAAAACGCAAAAATTGTGACACCGTGTCGTTATTCTTCGTCTTCGTGAACAGCCGAGATTGCTTGTTTCAGAAGTTTTCGCATTAAACCGACCGGACCGCGTAGGCCGGTGAAGTACTTAAACTGTGTACTCGCTTGCAAAACGAACATCTCGGTGCCCGGAACAACAACGCAACCTTTCGCTTTGCCGTTTTTGATAAGCAAGGTATTTTCCGGGTTGTAAACGGCGTCAAAAACGACCATTCTTCCGTTCATCGCGTTTTTGTCAAACGGGGTGTCATTCACTTTCGGGTGCATACCTACAGGCGTGCAGTTTGCGAGAATGTCCGGCTGAACTCCGTGCCGCATATCCCAATCGACGTAATCGCAGCCGATTTGCTCCGATAATTTCTGTGCTCTGGCGTCATCGAAATCGGCAATTGTGACTTTTGCCGCACGTTGTTTCAGACCGTAAGCAACGGCTTTTCCAGCACCGCCGGCACCTAAAACAAGTGCTCGTTTGCCGATAATCGGGCTTTCCGTTGCGATACCGGTTCCGCCCATTGCGATTTCGATGCTCAAAATGGCGGCAACGTAATCCGTGTTGTAACCGTTCCGCTCATCTTGGTCGAATAAAACGGTATTACACGCCCCGATTTCTTCGACTGCCGGCTCGAACTGCGTGAGTTCGTCCATTACCGAAACCTTGTGCGGAATAGTAACGCTTATGCCGCGAATGTCGATTGAAGGTGCCTGAGCAACGAAATCATGGACATCTGACGCCAGAAGTCGAATCGGCAAATAAACTTT
>JBOFQC010000136.1:0-4370 GCA_051660725.1 Thermoguttaceae bacterium | reverse complement strand
AATACCGACTGATATTACGTTGATTCGCTATGAGTTTGATGGCGAACCTGTTGTATGTGGTTATGCAAGAGACCTGCGGGCAGAAAAAACTTTACAGAAAGAGCGTGAAGAGGCTGAAACACGTATTCGTCAAATGTTGGATGTCGCACCAATTGGTGCTATGGTACGGAAATTCAGTGCCGCTCTTAGCGGCAGTATGGGTGGCAGTGACTGTAACCAGACAATGGTCAAAATTTTCGGTGCTAAAAGCTAAGAGGATTTTTTGAATAACTTTTTTTCTCTCTCTCCTGAGTACCAACCTGATGGTGGTTTGTCGCGAGAGATGTCGCTTGCCAGAATTCGTAGCGCATTTGAAAGCGGCTATGAACAGTTTGAGTGGATGCACAAAAAATGTGACGACACTCCACTACCGGCAGAAGTCACACTCGTGAAAGTGCAGCAGCACGGTGAAAATATATTGGTTGGTTATATTCGTGATTTAACCGAACTTAAAAAGGCGGAAAAACTGATAGAAATCGAACAAGAAGAACTTCGTCTTGCGAAGCAAATGGCGGAAGAAGCAAATAACGCGAAAAGCCAATTCCTTGCAACAATGTCGCATGAAATCCGTACACCACTTAATGGTGTCATTGGACTTTCTGAACTCATGCTTGGAACGGAGCTTACGCCAAAACAGCACGATTATGCACTTTTGACGAAAATTTCAGGCGAATCACTTTTATTTTTGATCAATGATATTCTTGACTTTTCGAAAATCGAAGCGGGTAAAATCGAGATCGACTCGGAAAATTTTGATCTATTGAATACGACGGAATCTGTTCTCGGAATACTTTCTTCGAGGGCGCAGGGCAAATCTCTTGAATTGTGTGCTACTTTCCACCCAGTATTACCACGTATCTTAAAAGGAGATGCCGGGCGTTTACGGCAGGTATTGATGAACCTCGTCGGAAACGCGGTGAAATTCACGGAAACAGGAGGCGTTCATTTGGATGTGACTCCGGAAAATTGGAACGACAATAAGCTCGTCGTCCGTTTCGAGGTGAAAGATACCGGTATCGGTATCCCGGAAGACCGACTGGACAGGCTTTTCAAGGCGTTTTCTCAGACTGATATTTCCACCTCGAGAATTTACGGTGGCACCGGACTCGGCTTGGCGATTTCAATGAAACTCGTTCAACTGATGGGAGGAGAGATTGGTGTCAAGAGCGTAGCTGGTAAAGGTTCAAATTTCTGGTTCACGCTTCCATTTGCCTGTGACCCGTTCATGAAAAAATGCCTTGCCGAAAAGCAGTTTTTATGCAAAGAAAAAGAACTCAATGCGTGCGTTATTTCCGACTGCGGTCTGTGTGTCGGTGCCGGACACATAGGAATTCACGACACATTAACCGTTAAATCAAAGAAGGTTTTAATTGTTTCGGAAAATAAACTGATTCGTCAAGCGATTACGAAACAGCTTGAAATCTGGGAAATGGAAACAAAAGAAGCCGACTCAATTGATACCGCATACAGCAAATTGGAAGAATCGGAAAAACAGCAGTTCGATATCGTCATGATCGACGAACAACTGTGTGATGGCATCGGCATGGAACTTGCCGAGAAGATTGGCAAAAATCCCAAATGGTGCGGTATTGGCATTACGCTATTGCTCCCAATTAACACCGAAATTGACACTTCTGCGTTGAATCATGCACGAATTATTCCGATCACGAAACCGATTGGATATTCACAGTTGTTTGACACTACCATGACGCAACTGTATGACACGAAATGGCGAGAATTCTTAAACAGCATGAGCGAAGAAGAAAAAAACAAATCGGGCATTCATCGTGTGAATACCGCTGACGAATACGATGACAAATGGAAAGAATACGCCAAAAATTGCCGAATTCTTGTCGCGGAAGACAACCGTATTAACCAAATTGTGATAAAAAATTTGCTTTCCGAGACGGGCTTGCACTGCGACTTGGCAATCAACGGACGTGAAGCATGCGATGCGGTGATGACAGCGGAATATCATTTGGTTTTGATGGATTGCCAAATGCCAGAAACTGATGGCTATGAAGCGACGCAGTTGATTCGAGACTGGGAAATGCACAGTGGAAAAAAGCGGATTCCGATAATTGCACTCACTGCAAACGCTACTAAAGATGACCAAAAGCGATGTTTCGACGCTGGAATGGATGCGTATTGCAGTAAGCCAATTGATCCTAAAAAAGTTTTGAAGGAAATAAAGAGGTGGTTGGAAAAATAGAACACAATGGTGTCAAATTTTGTTTGTGAGTAATAAATAGCATCTCAATAAATATTGCGAAACGAATTAATAACTGTTGCTTACAGCGAATGAGTTGTAATACGCACAAGTTGTTTGTCTGCAAGTTATTACTGGATCAAATACTATTACTACAATCGGAATACTTTTACGTTTTTCTATAATAAAATCGATAAATTTTTTAACAGAAAAAATAAACCTAACCTATACTCTCATTGTACACAAAGTTTGACTCTGGTTACAAAACAAATAACTTTTAGAAACGCCCGAAGAGGAAATCAATGAACCTTTTTACAAAAATTTTTGGTGTAGGATGTATTGGCATCCTTCTGGCCTCGATAACATGTGGTATAAGCGTGTACACTAGTACTGTGATTCGCGATGACATCGAGAAAGAGGCAAATTATCGCAGCTTTCGTACAGAGATTGTCGACGCACAAAGGGCGCACCTTGCTTGGTTGCGTATTATTCAAAATGCAATATCAAACCATTCACCAGAAATAAAAATCGGGACAGATGGCACAGCTTGTACTTTCGGCAAATGGTATTACGGTGATGGCGCAAAACGCGTTGAAACCATGATTCCTGATTTAAAGGAAAAATTTCATGCAATTGATAAAGGGCACTTAAATGTACATACAATGGGGGGCGAAATGCAAAAACGTTGGGACCCGCAAAATCCAGAAGCAGCTATTGAGTATTTCAGGAATGAAATCAGCCCGGCAGCAGATATATTACTCGCCAATTTAGATGACATGAATAAAATTTCGCTTGAAGAAGCGAATAAAATTCAGGCTAATAGCAAATGGCTCTTGGAGAACTCAACCTTGCCGGTTTGGATAGCGCTTGGTGTTTGTGCATTGGCTACATTGATTTGTTCATATTTAGTTGCCAACGGTATTGTTTCTGACTTGAAGAGTGGTACTAGGATTTTACACAGACTCGTCGATTTTGGCGATTTGAAGGCTGATTTTCCAATAAAATTACAAAATCGCAAAGACGAGATTGGCGATGTTGGTCGTTCTCTTGAAAAAGTGCTAACAGAGTACCGTGAAGTAAGCAAATTAGCCGAACAGTTGGCAAATGGAAACTGGAATGTGAATATAGATGTTAAAAGTCCGGAAGATATTATGAATCAGAGTCTTAGTACAATGATTACTGGTATAAATACAACTCTTGATAATGTTAAGAGTACGGTCTGTATTGTAGAAACCGGTGCCCAGCAGATAGCAACAGCTTCTGAACAGGTTTCAAGTGGTTCAGCACACTCAGCGGCTAGCATTGAGCAGATTTCAGCCGTTATGATTGGTCTTAATGAGAATATGCAGAGTAACGTAGAAACCGCAAATCGTACCACACATGCTGTTAGTAGCGCAAATGAAGTTGCCGCTGACGGACAAGGTTTGATGAAAAAATTGCTCAGCTCAATGTCTGATATTACCAAAACCTCTGCAACAGTTAAACAAGTCATAAAGATGATTGATGACATTGCCTTCCAGACTAATTTACTTGCGTTGAATGCGGCTGTAGAGGCAGCCAGAGCAGGTCAACACGGAAAAGGGTTTGCTGTTGTTGCAGAGGAAGTACGCAATCTTGCGGCTAGAAGTGCAAAAGCGGCTCGTGAAACAGCGGATTTGATTGATCAAAGTAACCAGCAAATCGGCTCAGGGGCTACACTTGCTGAGAAAACCGGAATTGTACTTGATAAAATTGTCGAGTCGCAGCAGGAAGTATCGCATCTGGTTAATAGTATTGCTCGTAGTAGCCGTGAACAAGCTGAAGGGGTTTCACAGGTGGTACTTGGTATTAGGCAGATTGAGGACGTTACTCAGAAAAACGCAGCAGGAGCAGAAGAAACCTCGGCAGAGTCAAAGAGTCTTTCTGCTCAAGCTAGTAAGTTAAATAAATTGGTTTGTCACTTCAAACTTAGAAACGTATAATCGTTTAATGATTTTAGTGTCGGGTTGTTTCTGTTGAGACTTTTCACTTGAGACTTTTCACTGATGGGCAACAATGGTCAACCCGACGCTTTTTTTGGCTATTTGGCTAATCACTATTACTACAAGTAAAAACAACGCTTACATGGAGTTAAAGATGGTTC
>JBOFQC010000135.1:0-6246 GCA_051660725.1 Thermoguttaceae bacterium | reverse complement strand
CGAAAATTATTAACGATATTAAATGTACTTTTGAAAACGAAAACTTGTTGGCGGAAGCAGTGTGCTGTCGCCGAAAAAATTTAACTAAAATTTGTGAAAAAATGCTTTTTGCACTTGACTTTTAACACAGTCGCTACGGAATTCGGGAACGGGATTCTTCTTTTTTTATTCTACCGTTCTGAAGTCAGGGAATTTCGATCCCTTTCCGGTTTTTAGTGTGGTTCAAATAATTTCTTCAATTCTTCTTCCAGCCGTTCACCACGCGCTTCTACGGAAATCACTTTGCCATCACGCCCCACAAGAATACAGCATGGAACTCCTGAAATCGCAAAACGATTTATCATCTTGACCGAATCTTTCAGCTTCGCGTCGGCGAGAATAAGCCAAGGAAGATTGTGCTTTTCGACCGATTGTGTCAGGGCTTCCATGTTTTCATCGACACTGATACCAATCACTTCAAAGCCTTTATCGTGATACTTTTCGTATTGTGCTTTTAGGTTTGGAAGCTCTTGAATACATGGTCCGCACCACGACGCCCAAAAATCGAGCAGAACGACTTTACCTGAATATTTTTGCCAATCGAGTTTGGTTCCATCAAGGGATATTCCCTCGATTTTGATCGGCTTCCCCGGCAAATTGTCTAAAAAATTTGGTTCGAGCCAACCGGATTCCTCTAGCTCGATAGTTCCGAGATCAAAATTGGTACTATCTGGCGTAAATTTTTTGAACACTTCATAAATGCTACAGGAGTTGAAGCCGTCCGGTTCGTTCATAAAACAGAGGCGAGCCTCACTTCCGCTAAAAAGCTCTGGAATCTCGAACTCACCCTTTTCGTTTGTTGTAATGAAGTTGTCGTGGTATGAGCGTGGTCTGCACACAAATTTGAAATTTCTAAGCGGCAGACCTGTCGATTTTCGGACGAGTACCCCTTTTGCTAAAACGGGGGGAGTGAGATGAATCAGCTCATTTTGCGGCAGTATTTCTTTATCATAGGAACGATGAAAACATTCACCTGCATAAAAAGTATCAACGGTAATCGACTTCATTTGCAGTGGTTTGAACGTCCAAAAACGTCCTTCAGCATCGGTGTCACAAAATTCGCCATAATCGACGGCATTCATAGCAACGGGATAAAAAGCTGCGGGTGTCCCATCACCGCGAAGAACCTGTCCATACCAAGGAGACGGTATCTCGAATGAAAGCTCGATTGGTTCGTTTTCAACTTTGAGTATTCGAGCATATACTTTTAGTTCCTCCGGGTCCGCTTGACGAAATGAACCGTGAAAAGAGTTTAACGACACCAAATACTGTTCTTCAAACGGCAATGCCGAGAACAAAAAGTGCCCCTTCTCATCTGTTTTGACTTCACGAGGAATTTGCTCTGTTTTTTCATGTTCATAAAATTTTTCAATTCCTCCATAATCCTGTATGGAAACGAAAACAGGATTATGGGTCAGATAAACGGACAGATCGGCAATCGGTTTTCCCGTATCTTTGTTGATGACAATGCCTTCGATGACAACGCCTTTTTGCAGCTGAAATTGGATTGGAGCGGGAGCGGCATCTTTTTCATCGAGTGTGAGATGAAAATCACGAGAGGCATAAACATTGTTCGGATCGGTAATTTTTAGATTGTAAGTATATGGACGCCAAAGATCGAGAGTAAAATGTCCCTTTTCATCGGTGATCGCACCAAAGAAACCGTCTCCATAATTGGAATGATAGCCGGAACGTCCCCAGCCATCGACTTTGAATCCGATTGCGGGTGAACCATCAGGGAGCAAAGCTACACCAGAAACCGGCGTCGGAATATGCCCATCATCAATGTTTCGCTTTTTCACGATGTCTTTGATTCGGAGCTTGTCTTTTTCAGCGACAGTCAGCTCCTCTGCGAAGATGGAGTGAGCGAAAAACGTCATAAAAGATATTGACACAAGAACAAAAAATCTATTTCTCTGCAACATTCTTGCCTCCGTTTGGTTGATTGTATCTGAACATTCCCCCGTGTTTCGGTGCCAGTATAATTAGATACTGTGCCTCACACGGAGCTACCATTATTCAATCCCGCTGGGATTGTTTCAATAATACGGTAGAAACATCGTTCCCGTTTGGCGATCCGCCAACGTAAGTTGGCGGTTTTGTTGGGCCGAACGCCGTCGGCGTTCGGGATTGGAATTTTTTGTAATTGCAGCGTAAAATAATTATAGAAACGCTCTAAACAGATGGTGCGGCTTTT
Organism: Thermoguttaceae bacterium; assembly: GCA_051660725.1. GTDB lineage: Bacteria > Planctomycetota > Planctomycetia > Pirellulales > Thermoguttaceae > JAVBSX01. The sequence goes on along the minus strand of JBOFQC010000135.1, from coordinate 4,010 downwards.
AGAGCCAACGCGACGTTTTCGATAAATTCGGGAATTTGCTCTTTTTCCTCGAAACCAATGATCATCGCATCGACACATCCAAGATTGGTCACAAAAGCGGCGGAATTGCGACGCGTTTCGAGGTCGGTCATTGTTCCCTCTCCAAGAACTTTCATTGCAATAACACCTTTTCCGGCATCGTGACAGAGTTTTGTAGTGCGAACAGTTTCTGCAACTCTTGCAGCAGTATCGTCACTTGGTCCGTCCATGCTAATTCCCTTATTGTTTATGCGAACATGAATCACTTCGCACCAGGGAGTTTTCGCCGCCACTTCTGATGCGGCATTTGAATGTGAACTAATTCCATGTGCTCGAATCATTCCTTTTTTCTTGAGTAATTCCAACTCCTCCATTGTCGCGGCATGTCCTTCTGGCCAATTTGCGGCAACCATGCAATGAATCTGAAGAACGTCAATGTAGTCAGTTTGAAGTTCTTTCAAAAATTGTGGCACCATGACCGCAGGTCCGTGTCGTTCCGTTCCCGGAATTCCTCCTGGACGCATCCAAATTTTTGAAACGATGGTGTAACTGTCGCGTGGTTTGTCTTTTAGAGCCTCCGCCACAAGAGCGTGCGAGCCGTATAAATCAGCTACGTCAAAAAGGCGAATTCCAAGATTATACGCATATTGGAGGAGCTGCAATCCTTTCTCCTTTTCCATGCGAGTGATTTGCGAGGAGCGGTTTCCGCCGCGCATTCCAGTTCCGAACCCGATTCGAGTCGTCTTTACTTCTGGTGTCAAAGAAACAATTGCGACAGGATCGGTCGATTTTGTCTCCGTTTCAGCAGACCACGCCGGAAATGTTCCAGCTGCCAAACCACCGGCCCCGAGCGCGGCCGCACCGAGAAAATCACGTCTTTTCATAGGAATAGTTAATGAATGAAAAAGGTTTTTGTTTTGACTGTCCTGCGTGAACATGAAATACTGCCCCATCGGAGGCGGCATATTTGCGGACATATTCGTGACATTTTGTCGTTTTGAACGGGTCATCGACTCCGAATTTTATCATGTCCCGAATCCCACGTCAACATGGCTATTGATTTTTTGCAAACGACCGCCGAACGAAACAACCGCTTTCTACGAAAGCGGGCTAAACGGACGGCTCGCCGATGAAAAGAGACCGTCAATACGGGACTTGCGTCCCTTCTTTTCGGTTTTTATTTTTGTAACGATTTTGTTATGGATTCATGTCGCTGATACTCACATTAGCCGCATGATGCCACCGTTATTTCGTTTCATTATGCTCCGCAATATAAATACGAGCAGCTTTGGTCGTTTCAACCACCAAATCCACTAACATGAGAAACCACTCCAAAAGAAGACGTGCAAAAACCAGAGCAATGGCACACACGATCCAGAGTAAAAGAGTCGAAAATATGGTACAAAATAGAGCAGAGGGAGCCTCATATACACTTGAATTACACAGCAAAGCAAATACAAGAAATAGCGGCCCCAAGATGGCGCACACGTGGATTAACACAAAGTCAATGACATAAAGCACCCGTGTGATAAATAGGTTAATCGCAGGAAGCCGAATGTCATTAAATGCAAAATCTGTGAGCCACGAAAAAAAAGAACCAATTCCGACCATCTCGCCATAACTTCTCTTCCCAACTTCGAATGGACTTTTTGGGATTTGGACCGCCTTTTTGCTGTGTCCATTTTCAGATGCTAGCTTTCTATCGGATTGATGTATGTCTGAGCTTGTGGTAGTAGGAATAGAGATGTCATCAAAAACATCATTCATGAACGCATCGAATTGATATGTGTCCGATCTTGGTGATGGCGGAGCGGGAGGAATCGGCGACCGTTCAAAAACTGGCACCGACTGGCCAAAGACGATTCCCGTTACTCGATTTGCCGTTCCACGTTTGCCATTCACTTCAATCGGCGTTGTCGGCGAAATTGTTCCCGATGCCGCCAGTGAAAAAAGTTCTTCTTTTGTAACCGTCTTCAAGATGCCGTCGATTTCGATTTGAATTGCCATGATTCGCTGAAAAAAAGGGGTGAAAAACAGTTCACGAGCGAATCGACAAGAAGGCGAAAGCCTTTTCAAAAAGAAAAGGGAACGCCATGTGCCACAGAATTACGAAGTGTCCCCTCACGTTACTAAGGCAGTATGCGCTTGCGCACACCAATACAGGCCGTTTCAAACGGTCCGCACGGAACGCTTCGCAAGCCATCCGCATGACATTCCCGTTCGGGAATGCATGTTTTCGAATGGCAAAATTTCTCTTCTTCCAACCGGCAAGCCGGGTAACGTATGGAAGAATGCCTCCATCAAAAAGACGGTTTCTGTGGCAAAATACTTGCGATTATCTAATTGTGAACCGGCAATAAGCCGGAATGTAACTTGGAAGTTTACACGAAAAATTAAAGATTGCAACCCCCACTTTTGAAAAATGAAAATGTTTTCCAACGGTGAGATAAACGGAAAACAACCGCCGACTTACGCCGGCGGCTCGCCGAATCGGTCAAAAAAGTGGATTTTTGATAAAAAAATTGAAAAAATTATTTTTGTATCAAAAAAATGCCGTGCCGCCAAAAGTTCGATTGAAATTAGCAATTACTAGTGGTGCCCTATTGCTGTACACCTTTGCCGAATCTGGTGGTAGCGAAAAATGTTGAATCAAAAATTTACCAACGAAAAGGAGCTTGAGTTTCTGATGGATATTTCGCGGCAAAATCTTCATCGGACATTATCAAGTATTGGATTCCTTCAACTATACCAATGATTTCGGTAATAAGGTAGGGAAAAAAGAGCAGTAACGAAGCAAGAGTAAAGACGAGTCCCCAGCCCCAGCTTCCCATATAATACTTTTGGGCACCAATCCCACCCAGCAACAGAGCCAAAATCGCGGCGACTACTCTGCTTTTTGGGTTTGAATTTCCACTTTGACCGACGACCATTCCACTCTGCCCCGCATATCCCTGTCGTGATGCCGGAGTTGAAGCAACAGACGAACCGCACTTAATACAGACCACCTGTGCGGGATTTAATGCCGCGCCGCAATGACGGCAAAAATTGCGATGCCCAATGGGAGAAGCACCACACGATATACAAGCAACAGCATGTTGAGCAATACCCTTTCCGCAATGGGTACAAAAACTATTTGCTGGCGGAACAGATGTTCCGCATTGTGCAAATGGCGATGCCGCAGGAAAGAGGTTTGGAATCTGCCCCGCTTGACCTGTATGCCCGCCATCGGTTTCCATAACGGTTGTCGGAACAATTATTCCCTGCTTCACCAGTGATTGAAGTTGCTGATCGTTGATCGGCCCCTGTTTTATTCCGTCTGCGTCAGTGAAAAACCAGTTTGGCATGGTCATAAAGTAAGGTTAATTTTAGAGCATTTTAATAATTATTATACACAAGGCATCTGTGTAGTATCTATTTTTTACACATCCTCAACATCGTAGATGTTGCAGAATGGTAGAAGGGTAATTTCTCCAAGTCCCGTTAGGGACTTCCGAATGGTAGAAGCGTGAGCAATATAGTTACAAGAACCCCATTCGGGGTTCAATATCTGCGACCATTATTCAACTCCTCACGGAGTCGTGTTTTTGTGGGGCAATTCGTTTCTACCATTATTGAACGCCGACGGCGTTCGGGGACGGGATTTTTCGTAATTGTAGCGTACATAAATTATTAAAACGCTCTAGCCCGCTGGCTTTGCTTTGCCCGCCTGCCAAAGATATTTGTCTTTAATTTACAATTGGCGACAATCCGAATTGTGTCAGTACCCAATCCCACTTCTGATCCCATTTATCACCATCAATCACGTTTGAACTCATGGTTTTTCTCCTTGTGGTTGAAAACATAAAAAGATTATCGTAACAGAAAAATGGATCGCAAAAATCGTTGGTCGAGAATCGACAAGAAGGCGAAAGCCTTTTCAAAAAGAAAAGGGAACGCCATGTGCCACAGAATTACGAAGTGTCCCCTCACGTTACTAAGGCAGTATGCGCTTG
>JBOFQC010000134.1:0-3375 GCA_051660725.1 Thermoguttaceae bacterium | reverse complement strand
TTCCGGGTCGGTTTCCACTGAGGTGGTAACTTCCGTAACTAGCTGCGGATCAGTTTTTTGCTCATCCGGCTCCGTTGTCGTCCCGTCATCCGGCTTGCTTTCGTCCAGAACCGTGTTAATGTTTACTACTTCAGTGCTGTCTCTTGACCCGTCTGTTTTGCCGAGCGCGTCGTCGAAAATTGAAAAACCGCCGTTGATTGATGTGCTGCGGAACTCGGTTGTATTTGTTAAAACCAGAGCTAGTCCGCACAAAAGAAAAAAATGGAAAATGAAACTAACCGACGTGCCAACCGATTCGTTTTTCGTGAGAAAAACCATTAGCGCAAAGAGCCGCCGCGAAAGCGTTTTTTTCCGCTTTTTCGAGTTTGCGTCCTGATTTTGTTCATTTTCTGCCACGATTTACTGATGTTTTGTATAAAAGAAACGCTGATCTAGGATCAGCGGCAAATATAAATGGCAAATTTGCATTTGGCTGCTATTTATGTATTCCGCCGTATCAATAAGAATCGAACAGGTTACGTGTCAAACTTTGGGGATTATGCTCAGAATTATACACAGAAAAGAACAAAAACGGAAACTTTTGACTAGACATTCCGCAAAAAAAGAAAAAACCCCGGATGACCTGCCGTTAAGACATAAAAAAAGGCTCCGGGGCTAACTCTGAAATTATCTATTACATTCCAATATTTGAAAGTTCATCTTCGAACAGAAGTTTATTTGCGTCGAGAATGATTTTGACGTCTTCGCCGACTTTTCCGAGTCCACGAATATATTGGGCGCTTTGCGCTCCGCCGCTTTTCGGAGGTGGCGAAACGTTTGATTCTTCAATTGAGCGTACTTCGTTGACCGTATCGACAACCAGTCCGACCTGTCCGCCGTGTAGATTGATAACAACTATACAGGTTCTTTCGTCGTATTCACGACCAGGCATATTGAAACGCAGCCGCATATCAATTACTGGAATAACCTGGCCACGAAGATTTACAACACCTTTAACATAGTGCGGCATATCCGGCACTTCGGTTACTTTTTGAATGCCGACGATTTCGGTTACGTGTCTGATTTCCAGACAGTAATCTTCGTCACCAAGTCGGAAAGAAAGGTACATATCTTTTAGGGTATCTTCCTCTTCTTCGGCGAACACACCGTCTTTTGCCACTGCCGCTTGTTCAATATCTGTTGACATGTTTGATTTCCTGTTAAGTTTATACTAAAATACTTGAATCTGAATAAAAATTATCAGCTTGTAATATATTGTAGTTTACCAAAAAAACAAATGGCACAAAAATCGATATTTCCAATGCAAAAACAGCAAATGCCAGTCGGAATATTCAGACCAACCCGTAAAATCGTCAGTACAATTGGGTTGACGCTCTTGTTTTTTCAGATTTCTTTCGCTGTTTTACTCGCCGAAGATGTTAATCAGAATATTAATCAGAGTTCGGAAACCACGAATTCTGAAAAAAAGCCGTTCAGAATTTTATTAGACGTGATTCACGCGAATGATTACTCTGACGTAGGACTCCGTGACGGAGATTACGAATATCACAAAATTTCGGGCTTTCGCAACGGATTTGAATTTTTGAAATCGCAAGGCGCGGAGATCACCCGATTAAATGAAGGGATAATAAGTGAAAAAACACTTGAAAAGTGTGATTTACTTTTCATAAATCTTGTCTCCGCGGAAAAACAGCCCTTCCTCGTGTCGGAAATAAATGCAATTGTGAAATTCGTTGAAAACGGCGGTTCGATTCTTATAATCACCGACCATTCGAACTGTTATTTTCATTCGCATATTTTACAGCCGTTGTTGACGGAGCTTGACATTCAATCAACACGTGACACGGCATGTGACCGCACCGGCAACACGCTTAGTTCCGGTAATGGCTGGCTGAAAATTTCGCGGTTCGAGAAGCATCCACTTACCGACGGGACGCGATTTTTAGGTATTCAAACTGGTGGGTCCGTTGATCCGAGGTTCGCAGTTGCGTGGACAAGTGATGTGGCATGGTCCGACGATTGGTACTGCACTCCTTATATAGAAGACGTTTCTTCTGGTTTTTACGGCAATTTCACGCCTGACCCGGAAGAACCGGTTGGACGGCTTGGTGTCGTGCTTGCAAAAAATTTCGGAAAAGGTCGAATCGTAATAATTGCCGACCAGAATATGCTTTCCGACACTTTTCTGAACTACGCCGACAATTACAGGTTATGGCTGAACACTATTTCCTGGTTGCTGCAAGACGAATCGTTGAAAAATCCTATTCCGTATCTGAATTGGCAAGTGGAAAAGCCGCCGATTTGGGTTGTCGAAAATTTTGAGCAGCCGCTTTTCGGCTCTGACGACCAAAACGGTTTGTACAACACTTGGGTTGTTTTGAATAGGAACTTCTGGCCGTTTGCGTATGACCGATTACCTCCGATTAGCCAACCAGGAAACAATCAGGACAAAGAAAAAGATAAAACTAAAAATAACAAAACTGGCTCCGTCAGCGCGAAAAAGTTCGAACCGGTCTACGTAATAATTCCTGACGGGTACGCTGAACATGCAGAAGAAACGGTAAACGATTTGGTCGCTCACTTAAAGAAAGGTAAAAATATTCTGGTGCTCCACACCGATCAGGATGTGCTGCTCCGTCCTAAAAGTGTGGTATGCAAAATTATTGCCAAGCTCGACCAAAAACCTGATAAAGTCAAAGCGGAAAAAAACGGCGATTTACAATCGATCAAGTTACCGAACTGCGGTTCAATTGACCTATTTGGTGGACTGGTTTTATTCGACAACCTAAAGATTCCTTCCCCGACAAGCCTACCAACTGGAGAAGAACAAAAACGAATCGAACGCCTATTAAATGCGATAAAAAAATAAGGTGAAAGGTGAGCAGAAGGACAGTACTGACGCATCAAAAACACAAAGAAGCCCTGTTTTGCATACTCAAATTGAGTCATAATTATGCAAAATTGATTTAAGCATTTTGGTTCTTAAATATATTGTAGCTCAGAAAAGCTGATGTTTTGGAAAAAACACGCGAAGATCAGTAGACCGTTAAAAGCATATCAAATTTTGAATTGACCAATGAGTTCCTGCAGTTTGGAGACTTGCGAACTCATTTCGGCTGAAACACTTGCGCTTTCCTCTGCGCTGGCTGTGTTTTGTTGAGTTACGGAATCTATTTGGTTCAACCCTTTCGAAATCTGGCTTACATTTTGCGCCTGTTCATTGCTGGCAGATGCAATTTTACCAACGATTTCTGCCACACGCGTGACTTGTGACACGATTTCGTTGAGCATTTCAGCGGTCTGCGTTGCGATTTCGGCACCAGTCGCAGTCTGTTTACTGTTATTCTCAATCATCTGCGTCGTTTCATGTGCAGC
>JBOFQC010000133.1:0-10394 GCA_051660725.1 Thermoguttaceae bacterium | reverse complement strand
TCGCAAGTACCGTAAAACGTAGAGTCAGACGCAATTCGCCGGGCATTTAATGTAACGACAGCGACGTTGTTTTCGCGGGATTTAAAATCCCTTGCCTGTAATGGGCGTGCGGGTTCGACTCCCGCCTTGGCTAGTTTTTAGAGTGCGCAGAGCGATTGCGATTTCGTCGTAAGTGTTGATTTTACCGACACTTGCGACGTTTTTTCTTTGCGAGATTTACCCATGAGCCGGTGCGCTAGCACCGGGATTCACGCATGACAAAGCGGTAAAAACGGGCGTAATTGCCGTGTGGGAAGGGCACCACTGCGGTCTGGCATTTATACAACAACATCATAAATACGCTTGCCCGCAACATCTACCCACTCTGATTTCCGCTCTTTGTTCTCATCTAACCGAAAATCAAACGTCAGCAAATAGCCTTCCGATAAGTTTTTACTGTTCATATACGCTAAAAGTTGCTCGTATGCAGCATCGTGCTTCATGTCGCCCTTCCAGAGCTTGAGTTCCACGATAAATTGCTGTTTTCCATAATCAACCACAATGTCCATGCGTCTCGTGTTACGGGTCTCAGGCTCAATGTGATAAAAGCCATTTCCATTGATAAGTGGCTGCAAATACGCAAGAAATAGCAAACGTCCGTGCCTTTCGTAAAATTCAAAATCGCGGTCAGCAAACATTTCGTAATAATGCTGGGCAAACTTCTTGATGCACAATGCCATATCAAATTTTCCGTCGTGAATGACATCTTCACGCAAAACGCCTGTTATTTGCTTGTGCCTCATTTCGTCGTCCGCAACAAATTTGTTACAAATAACGAGTTCAAAAATTTTATTCGATACGGCGACACCATTTTCGGAGTTTTGCACAATACAATACGTTGCCCCCAAATCAATCGCGGCGTTGCCGTAAGAAAAAGCACGCCTGTCTCCTTTGATAACAATATCATAGAGCAATTCGTACAGTGATGGATTGTTATCCATGTTTTTGAACATATCGTCGAACAACGTATTTTTTTCGTTAATTATCCTTTTTACAGCAGCTTGTACGCCATCTGTTGTCCAATTGCGGCTCAAACCGTCTTCGATTATTTGGCAAATACGGCTGACCAAAAACGGATAGCCGCTTGTGAAATTGTGTATCTCCTGCGAAATTACAGCAATGTCCATCCCCGTTTTATGATCATTTTCGTATTCCGACAACATCGACGCAATCTCTTTCGGATTCAGCGACATATCGACTGTAAAATTGACGGCGATGTTCCAAGGCGAATTAAAGCTGCCTTCGCCGAGCTTCAATTCATGCTTGCCCTCACGAATAAGTTTTTGTTTTATGTTCTTTATGTCATGCACACCTGCAAGAACAACGCTGTGAAACGTGAAGTCTTTGCCCGATTGAGCAAATAGAAATTTTTCGCGGAGCATTCCCAAAAAGTCCAAAAATGTTTGATTTGTTGACGTTTTATCGACTTCGTCAATAAAAAGCACGAACTTTTTATATCGACACATCTTTTTGATATGTAATCCCAATTTTTGAAAAGAGTCAATGCTTTCGTCAAGCCACGAAGTCGTATTTAAGTTGTACGTTGTTTTCAGGCTTTCGTCAATTTGCACCAAAAGCATTTGACAAAAGGCTTTCGGAGAGGCGAAGGCACTATCGCCTTGTCCCTGAAAGCAAATCGAAATGACGGTGTAATCGTCTTTGAGACTTCGTTCAAGAAGCAACAGCGTTGTTGTTTTTCCGTATTGACGACCGCGATTGATCGTGAAATACAGCCCTTCGTCAATCATTTGACGAATTTTGGTGATTTTTTCGCTTGTGTCCGCCATGTAATGCTTCGACGGTACGCAAAGTCCGGTTGTTACAAATTTTCGCATTTGAGTACTATTGGTAAATTGGATATCGGTATATTCCAGAAGCTCGCCATCGCTTTGGCACAGAGACTTTTTCCGCAGCCGGGTACACCAGTCAGCAAAACTCCCTTCGGCGGCAGTAGACCGTATTTCGTGGCTTCCTCGCTGAATATATTGCGGCGTTTCGCCAACCAGTTTTTCAGTTGCTCCAACCCACCAACGGCACTCATGTCGCCCGGTGTCTCGAATGTCAGGATGCCCGTCTTACGGACAATTTGTTTCTTCTCCTCGATTATGGATTGAATGTCGTTGAAATCCAGTACCTTATCTTCCGTAATCGCTTTGCCGATGGCGAGTTCCGCCTCGCTCATGGTCAATCCTTTCGCGGCTCTTGCCAATTCAGTGATTCCCGCCGTTTCGTCGTTGATACCGCGATTCGGATCAATCAAATTGATTGTAATGCCGCTTCGATATTCGTTCACGATTTCAATAAACCTCGTCGTCAGCTCATCGACCGTTGGAAAGGCGTAATCAACGATAACGATTTCCTTCTCAAGTTCAGCGGGAATTTCAAACTGTGGCCCAGAAAGAAGGACGATGGCACTCAGAGTGCGTTCGAGATCATTGACCGTATCTTTCAATTTGCGTACTATGAGGGCATTTCCACTGCGTCCTGAAATGTTATGGTGAATATCGACAAAAACATAGATGGACGGTTTGCAGTGTTTCTGTTCCCGATCAACAATCCATTGCATCGCTTTGTCCGGCTTGTCGGTTCCGGTAGCTCCGTCTGGTGCTTTTTGATCGGCAGTCTTGAAACCATCTGTCATTTTCCAGAAAAAAATATCGCGTTCTCGTTGTCCTTCTTTGGCAATTCTGGTCAATTCCTGTCGAGAACGCAATTCCTCTTGAGAGCAGAAGTGTATCAATTTATAGCCCGCTTTCAGTAGAAGGCTCATTTCTGCAAATGTTTTGTTCATAATGCCTTGATGTTAAATGACGATTGATTGACTTGAATGATTCCTTCGGTGGGTAGCGGAACCGATTGACCGTGCGCGAGTTCCAACTGGCCCACCTTTACGGAATCACTTCCCGTCCGTTTAATATGAATACAGTTACCAACCACAAGTAAAGTTGCGGGAGGAGTGGCAACACAGTTTTGTCCAATATCAAAGGCACGACCTTGCCGTGATGATACCACCGGCAGACGGATCAATGCGTTCCCACCGATGTCAATAGTACCTTGTCCGACGAGACAAACGTACTCCGTACCGGGCAAATTACCGACTCGGCGAAACCGCACAGCGTGAAGTTTACCGCTCTCCAATTCGATTCGCACGACAAGGTGGAAAAAATCAGCGACAATCACGGTTTCTCCGCCCCGCAGAACAAACGGTTTGTTCGGCTCCAGTTTCATTGAATCGACGTGAGTTCCCCACGCGCTGTTCAGGTCAACAATATGTACAGTCTCCTTTTCGACGGACACCCGAAACTGAAGCCGACTGATTTTCAAAGTCGCATCGCGGTTTTCAGTGGTGTCAACCGGTTCGACGCGCAGACAAACATCGCCGGTTGATTCCCGTCCGAAATCCAATGTCCGTTTGGTATGAAAAATCGTTGTACGTTCTTCACCATCATGGTTCCACTTAACGGCAATGCGACTCGGAGCGTCCGCATCGGGTAAATCTATTTCCGGTTGGTCTAGGTCAAGTTGTCGCATATTCGGTGCTATCCCTCCCAACAAACTGGTAATCGATATGGTCAGATGTCGATTTTATCACTTTTCTTATGGGAATTCCGGCATAACATTCATCGCTTTTTATTAACTTCAACATTTTTTGTATATCACTTTCAGTGGTATCAAGCGCAAAGTCTATCCCCACGACACGCATGATGTTCTTGTAGCTAAAAAAAGAACGTGTTTTACCAGAAGCGATATTCTTATCAATCCAATTTCCTTCCTTTACAAACATCCGTATCTCGTGTTCATACTCCCACGACAACGTCTTGGTCACCAGAGTATTAAAAAACTCCTCGAACAACTGACTGCCCTCCAATGGTCGCACGCAAGTTTTTAATGCAGTGAGATAGCGAATCTTTGGTCGTTCTTCAACATATTTCACGTTTTCAAAAATATATCCTGCACCACATATTGGAAATATGTTCGTTTCAAATTCTATTCTAATTCCTTTGTTGGCGGTGTATTCATCCCAAAGCTGATTTTCGGATTTGGTGGTTAAATTATCTTTTATTTCAAAGCAACATATTCGGAATGTTTGCTCGACTTGATTCCGCTGCTCCTTTGCCCATTCAGGTGTATTACTTTTATTCGAATTGTCGATAAAATCGTGGATTTCTTGTCTGTCGGAATCTGTAATAACCGCATTAGTTATTCGTTGTTTCTCTTCCAAGGTTAGTTGGTCATAGTATTGTACATTCCTGTATTCTATTGCCATTTTCTCCAAACGGATTCTAAAAATTTCTTCCGTATCTTCATAAGACAGCGGCGCAAGTTCCGCGAGACAATCATCCTTGTCATTGAAATATGAAGGAGTACCGACCATCAGTTCCTGATCTTGAATGGTTGTTAAGGCACGGTCAACATCTAAATATCTTCGGATTCTCATATTGTTTTTTCAAAATTAGTTTGCGGAAAAATCCAAACACCGTAAATTTCAGACGCATATTAAACTTCGTAAAAGTCCACTTTAAACCGTATATTCTCTTTCACGGCATACTTTTCCGCTTCCGAACCGCGTGTGCCGAATATCGTCAAACCACTACAGCCGTTAAACGCCCTGTTGCCGATGGTCGTGACGGAATCGGGTATCGTGACCGATGTCAGACCACTACAGCTGCTAAACGCCCCATCGCCGATGGTCGTTACGGAATCGGGTATCGTGACCGATGTCAGACCACGACAGCTGCAAAACGCCCTGTCGCCGATGGTCGTGACGGAATCAGGTATCGTGACCGATGTCAGACCACTACAGTAGGAAAAAGCCCGGTCGCCGATGGTCGTTACGCTGTCCGGTATCGTGACCGATGTCAGACCACTACAGCTGCTAAACGCCCCATCGCCGATGGTCGTTACGGAATCGGGTATCGTGACCGATGTCAGACCACTACAGTAGGAAAAAGCCCTGTAGCCGATGGTCGTTACGGGTAATCCTTCAATTATGCGGGGAATGACAACCCTGACCCTTTTGCCTTTGTACTTTTCTATCGAAACGGTGCTGTTACGAATTGTATACTCAAAATCTTCCGCTTTATTCGCAAGTTTGTCTTGTCGCTCCTGCTCAAGACGCTCCTGCTCAAGATGCTCCTGCTCAAGACGCACCCGTTCAAGTCGCTCCCGTTCAGGACGCTCCCGGATTGCTTCGACGTACCCTTCGAGCTTCGCTTTGTATTCGTCATCTGCGAAGCGAATAGCTTTCTTAAAATGGTTGTTCTCAGAAATCGGCTTTTCCTGTTCGCCGAGCTGTTCTTCATTGTGGACTTTCAACTCTGCACACAACTTGCCGACATACGCCGGAGCGTATTCAGGGTCGATGTCCAACACCCGGTCGAAATAGTCGTTCGCTTGTTTCCAATTCGCATCTTCCAGAAACAGATGCCCACGTCTCGTCAAGGAGGTTACGCTAGCTGAATCTCCTCCTTTAGGTTTTGGCTGAAATCGAACACTGACACATCGCTGTTTCGGATCAACGGAAATCGCCTTTTCAATGGCTTGATCGAAGGCGGTTGAACCAGTCTTTGGACAACGATGTCGTGTGTCAAGATGCCATGCAACGATACCTTCCTTCGTTTCCACAGAAAACGGGAGCTGACCAGTAAGAAGCTGAAACATGATCAAGCCAAGAGCATAAGTGTCCGCCCGACTGTCGCAAAAAGAACCGTTCAACTGCTCCGGGGCCATAAAACACAGCGTTCCCGCAGCCATTCCTCCTCCTTGCGTGTTGATCTCAATTTGCTCCTTGATCGACTTTGAGATACCGTAATCCGTAATTTTTACTTCGCCCGACCGAGAGACCATAATGTTTTGCGGCTTCAAATCAAGATGAACCAGCCCCTTTTCGTGAAAATAATGCAGACCGTTCATTATCTGGTTTGCAATTTCTATGGCATCCGTCTCTATCAGTTTACCACCTTTTCGCAAGCGATATTCTTCAAGGTTTTCGCCATCGATCAGTTCCATCACGATGTACTTGATTGGTCCGCTATCGCCGAACGACTTGTAATTGAGCAGATTCTGATGCGTCAGTGTTTGGGCTTTTGCCAGTTCGACTCGCAATTCTTTGAGGGCTATCGGGTCTCTAATGTATGCTGGCAAAACAACCTTGACTGCAAACTCTACATCAGTGGCCATGTCGATCACTTTATAGACGGCCCCCATTCCGCCTTGACCAAGTTTTTTTATGACTTGATACTTACCATCCAGAATATCGCCTCGCTTGAGTTCATCGGTTGTTAGGTTTCCCGGAAAAGTCGAAGGACGCATTGTCTCTGAAACATCGAGGTCATCCGCAAAGTTTCGGTGTGGTCTTATCGTCTGCATTCGGTCCCAGTCGTCACTCATGTTCAGCCTCGTAGTGTTAGTTCAATAGTTTCGTCGTCAAGAGTTTCTTGAGAATACAGAGACAAGCCCGTATCTCGGTCCACCAATAGAAGTGATTCGAGAATTTTTCGCAGTGCGTTCTGTTGGTGTAATTTTCCAATCATGGATTCCAGTGAAACCGGTGGCGGTGCTTCTCCTTCATCGGGGGCCGGTTTATTTCGTTCCTGTCGCTTTGCCATCCTTTCCGCTTCCATACGCTTCAGCACATCCACCGCTTGTTGCTGAATTCCTTGCTGGCGTTTTTCTTCCCGCCCGGCCGCAATTTCCCGAAGCCGCTCCTCTTCTATGCGTTGTCGCAATCTTTCTGCTTCCGCCAACCTGTGACCATTCAGAGCCAGCCACTCTGCATTAGAGTTGTTATGGAAAGCCCGTCCTTCCGATTGAAATACAAATGGATTACCGGGATGGTCCTGATAAATGATGACGCTTTCGCCATTCATTTTGGCCTCGACCACACAGTACACTACTCCGCTGGAATATGTCCGCAACCATGGAATTCTCTCCAACCGTGTCCACTGGATTTGCTGTAAATCCAAAACCTGAATGAGATCGTCCAAGTTACGGATGTTTGATTGAATTGTTGTGTGGATAGACATGGGAACACTCCATTAACCAATGTGTCTAAAAAATAAAGTTTGCGGCATTATCACGACTTAAAGCTTCTTCGCATTGTTTGCATGATTCAAACTCGTGAACATACTTTGGATCAGTCAGCCTGAACGATTTTGCCAATACCGCACAAAACGGTGAATCATCTTTATATTGTTTTCCGCTGACTGGAAAGACGTAATTCATTCCCGCTTCAGAAGCCCTTACCGATTTACAAGAAAAGTATCTTATGCCCATCAATTCGGTTTTTTTACACTTGGCTCGAACCCATTGCATCAACATTTGAGGGACAATATATTCTGCGGCAAATGGGTCCGATTTTGATGAACGAATATACGAGCATGTGGCTATCAGAGGATACCAAGATATGTAAGCAGAAAGACACTGGGTATTATCAAAGTTAATGTTTTTGAAACACTCCCGCCGTCCGGTTTGATTGTTTCGCTCTTCCATAAAGTCTTGCGGCTTTACCGCCAACTCTAGTACCTTTATACGCTGATTTCTCACCAATTCAAAACGTGAGGCAATTTGGGATTCGTTGCAGTCCACTAACAAGTTTTGTGAACTTCGGAATTTTTTACCACAGAGGGCACGGAGAATACAAGACACTCTGTGAACTCTGTGTCTCTGTGGTGAAAACTTGTTAGCAGACTGGGATTCGTTGCAAGGATAACTTTTTTCTATTTCTTCTCTGCAAAGTTCCAATGATGTACCCAAATACAAGCAGGGGTAGCCAGCAATACTGTATCTAAACGTCGCAATTTTTGACCGCAAATTGTACGGAACATGAAAAATTTCGGAACGTGAATACGGAATGTCTTGCTGCACATTGCGAACCCTGAATAGTTTTAATGGACCGCCATTGTGATCGAAAAGTACATTCCTTTGTGTTTTATCATAGATTCTTAATGGATTTTTCCATAGTATCCCCATGACCTTGTGCAATTCACAGAATGCTTTTGAGGGATTCCCCTGGAAATATTCCTCAATAGACTGGATAATTCGATCGCATAACTTATCAATCTCATTGCATTGATCACCAACTACGCTTCTCAATATCTTGCGATAGTTCTCAAATAATTCTTTCACGGTGAGTTGAAAGTCTTTCCCGTCCCACTTCTTGGGTAGATTGAAAATATCTTGTTGTTCAAAAACACTCCTAAACTGTTCGGGTGATATGTCAACACACATTTGTACATTCTCCTGGCATCGTTGGCGGGAAAGGCTCCAAGTAGTACCAAAAATAAGGCTCTGTTGTAAAATCGGTAGGTGAACGAGTGGAATCGGCGTTGCCAATGCGGTTTTCATTCATGTACAACGGAAAAAGTACAGGAATTACCCGGCGCATTTTTACACGCAATCGGGCTTTTCCATTGGTATTATTCCTCGACGAGTGGCTCCTCAGAAATGCTGCCTCGGCTTCACCGAATGATATCATGATACACAATTTTTTCACAAAAAACAGGGGTGGACTGAATTGTCTGCACCAAAAACCAGTCCCCTAACACGTTTGCCATGGGCGAACAATTTTCACAAAAATTTGATTTTTGGACGCACAACTCGGCTTTTCATTCGTATAGAAAAATAACGTGAACGATTTACGTCTTGTTTCAACGCATGGAGGCTCAAATGTCAAAGCTCAATTCACTCGAAATTTTTGTCGATTCGATCAATAAAATTCCCGATCCTCGTTCAAAATACGGCACTTCGCATCCTTTTACCGCCGCAGTTGCTGTTGTTTTCTCGGACTTCTCGCCAATCTATTATACTCCACCAATCCACCAAAAACGGTTTGCAAGATATAGCATTGATTTTTTTCATCCCAAAACACCCCACTTCATCCCATCCGCAGAAACTTTTCCCACCCCCCCCTCTTGTTTCGCGCCGCCGTTTGTGGCAAAATCATTTCGTTGTTTGAAGGCAACATTTGTCGTGCCTGTCGCGGAGCAAAATCGTTGGCAGAACAGAGCACGAAGAGTGTACCAAACTTTCAGTTGGCTGATTAACCATCAGCGGAATACTGAACTTTTGGCTGCCGTGCCGCGATTCGAAGCGTTAAGACGTTGGCATTTTATCATCGTCGTCCGGTGGGCGGCAACAGGGCTGGACTGCTTACTAATCCGGCAAAAGGAGACAAAGACATTTTTTAGCACGTTTCGTTTTTCCGCAATGAAACTCCGCTTGCTAGGATAGTCTTTGGACTTTTGAACCTGAAGCCCTTCTATTCACTGCCCATTTCTATCTGCGCTTGCGCCCCCTGTAGTTTACACAGCTTGCTACATTCCCCCTTCTACCCGTCTATTTCTATGCGCATTATCGATTTACACACTTGGAACCGGCGAGAACATTTCCAATTTTTTAGCCAGTACAGCAATCCGTTCACCGGAGTTACCGTGAATGTTGACGGCACAAATCTTTACAGAGCCTCGAAGACCAAGCCTTTTCCGTTTTCGCTCGGCTACCATTTTTCGGCAATGCTCGCCGTGAACGCTGTTGAAAACCTGCGAATCCGTATCGAAAACGACGTTCCGGTGCTGTACGACAGCATTCATCTGTCCACAACAGTGCCCCGTGCGGATGGGACGTTTGGCTTTTCGCACCACCCATTCACGCCGGATTTTCAGGAGTTTTTGCGGCAAGGCGAGAATGAATTTCAGCGAGTCCGCAATTCGAGAGAGCTTTTCAGCGGCTATGGTGGCAATGACACCATTTATTGCACCGTCATAAAAGACTTGGTTTTTACGTCGTTTGAACATGCGTACAATGCCGACGCGAAATCATCCGTGCCGCTTTTGGCGTTCGGCAAAGCGTTTACGGACGGCGATATCCGCAAAATGCCTGTGTCGCTTCACTTTAACCATGCCGTCTGCGATGGGAAGGATGCCGCCGAGTTTTATAAGAATTTTCAACATTATCTGAACGAACCATTTTAATTTACCCCCCATTTTCACCAAGAAAGGAACCTCCGGCCATGTCAAAAACGTACTCGCCGAAACGATTTACCAACATTGGCTTGCTGCGCAAATTAGATTTTCCGCTGCTCATCCGGCTCTTGGAGACGTACAAGGAGTTTTTTGAGGCACAGCCCGGCTTCCAGTGGGCGCACGACCCGGCGGAGTTTCCGTACAGTTCGCTTGTCAACATCATGCTGCGGCTGAACACGTCGGCACCTGAAAAACTGCTCGAAACGGCAACGTAGCACGTTGCATCGCAGTTGTGCTACCGCACGAATTTGACACCATCGCTCCCGTTGGTCGCTTGCATTAATGGCGGAACTAAACCGGTCATTCCATAAATGCCGTCTATAATCCCTTGTA
>JBOFQC010000132.1:0-1648 GCA_051660725.1 Thermoguttaceae bacterium | reverse complement strand
TTCATTCGTACTCACGCCAAAACATGATCGACAATGGGTCGCTCATCGTGGTGCCGGAGAAACTCGCCCGTGAAGCGGGCTTTACCGTCCCTGTGGGAGTCCTGGTCGAAGTTTGGGAATCGTGCATCGCTTGGAGCGGTGAGGACTCCCGGCGTCAAGTTCCGCAGGACCAAGTTGGTCGGTTGTGGGATTTACTCACGATGTTGCGTTTTGCGGCGAAGGCGGGCGGCGGTTGTGACACCGTTCGGTTCAAACTCTTGCGGGTTCCGAGAGACGGCAAATCTGAAACGCCGCAAACGGTACTGCTCAAGGCCGTGATCGGCCCCGGCGACAACATGGAACCGGTCATCACCGTGATGTTGCCGGGTCAGGATTGAGCGGCCAAATTTTACCTCCCGGCTTCATTTTTTTCACTTTCACCCCGTTTCGGTTGAGACCGTAGCGGGGTTTTTGTCGTTTTCGGCCTAAATGCCTTGTTTTGTCTCGTGTGGGGCTCAAAGTGGGATTTTGGCCCGTTGCCCAAGAAGTTGCCGATCACACAACACGTTCGCTTTGTGGGGCCTTGTCGGCGAAGTGGGAAAATATAACACCACTGCCAAAACTTGACGAGATCAATAAAATTCGTCTTCGAGATTTTGTTTTTTTTTTAGTGGCCAGAACTTTCAGATTCAGTTTCTGGATCGATTTTTATCGAATTCGAGTTGAAATTTGGTGTTTGCGGAGCAGGTGAAACAGACTGAAAAGCCGAACTCTTGGTCTCTTGTCTTAGCTGAGCAAATGAAGACAAAACGGCCTTACCCCAGCAAAATGTGAACAAAAACGCATAAATCAAAATAGATATACCAAAGAACAATAGTTTGGAAATTATTAAGCTAAAAGAACTAAATACTAATCCAATGATTAGGCCGACCATCATAATGATATAAAGTGGATTAGTCAAAAGGGTAATATTGCGTCTCTGATGTTTTTGAGTTGAAGACAACTTGCGTTTAGCAATAAATGGTTTTAAATTGTTTTGCATTGATTATTGACCTTTGCGAAAAAATTCTTTGTGGGAAACCAAGACCGTTCAAACGGCTGCTCGTTGGGAAAAAAGCCGTTTTGTTCAAGAAGAAAAAGCCGCTGACCAGCCCCGGAATCCTTGGGATATTACGTCCTTTTCCCAGCGAATTCTAATACGAGCGTTTTGGTAATAATTCCCTTTCGCTCCCTTTTGTGCTTTATGATGCGTCTTACGTTTGGTCCTGTTTTCGGCTCTGCGGCAATGTTTCGCATCAGAGAGGAGCTATCTTGCGCAGCTGCAAGGCTTTGATATTACTAAACTTATAGAAACACGCCCGACAGGACTCGAACCTGTAACCTACGGATTAGAAATCCACAGAGAGCGGAAAAAGCCGCGATGCGTCAGAGGCCGTAAAACGTAGCGTTTACGGCTCAGGCTCCGTAATTTCCGGGCTCACACGACTTTCCCCTTTCGCACTCTTTCGAGACGTTTCGGGCTGTTTAGAGTTGACCCGTTTTCGGCTCTTGACCCGAAACCGGCTCTGAACGAAGGAGTAGCATCTGATGGTCATTCAATCTTGACCGATTTACTCACTAACCGCTTTTTCGGGGGCGTGTTCTGAAACCGGCAGGGTAGTAGCCCAAA
>JBOFQC010000131.1:0-9454 GCA_051660725.1 Thermoguttaceae bacterium | reverse complement strand
CCCGCACCTACATGGAAGCTCAATATGATGTGTCAACATTGGAAACGGCTGATAAATATCGTGGAATCGGTATTCAGGAGTTCTGCGAACTGACCTGTGGCGGAACATATTTGCCAAAATTCCGGCGTGATTCACGAGGTTGGCTGGAAGCTGCGTTTTCGAGTATGAGCCTGCCGGGTATTTTATCCAGCGTCGCCAATAAAGTCCTGCTCGAAGGTTTTTTGATGATGGACGACACATGGAAAAAAATCGTCAAGATTGCCAGCTGCTCGAATTTTCAGCAACATAATCGTTATAGGATGAACGGTTCGTTTAAGTTTGAAAAAGTTGGTGCTGATGGTGAGATCAAGCATGGTGGTGTCGGCGAACAACAGTTCGTGCAACAGCTTGCCACGCATGCGATCATGTTCGCCCTTACGCGGCAGATGATCATTGACGATGATCTCGGTGCATTCACCGACATTCCACGTGGTATCGGAGTTGGCGCAAGCGAAGCGATCAATGACGCCGTTTGGGAATGTTTGCTGCTCAACGCCAACCAGAAGGATGGCAAACCGTTTTTTGGAAGTGATCACAAGAATCTTGTGACCGGTGCCGATGCGAAATTGGATATCGACGGACTCACGAAAGCGGAACTGGTGTTTTCTCAACAGGAACGCTCGGAAGGACGACCGCTCGGCATCCCGGCAACCATCTTACTGGTGCCATCTGCGCTGAAAGTAGCTGCTGAGCTGCTTATGAAGAGTCTGACGGTCAACGAATCAACCGATCCGAACAAGCCGAAACCGGTAAACAATCCCCATGCCGGTAAATTCGAGGCGGTTTCGACGCCGTATCTGTCGAGCAAGGCGTTCAAGAAGAACAGCAGTTCCGCCTGGTATCTGTTCGCTGATCCGAGACGGCTTGCAGCACTTGAAGTTGCGTTTCTCGGTGGTCAGGACAGACCGACCGTGGAACGGGCTGATGCTGACTTCAACATTCTCGGTGTTCAATTTCGCGGTTACATCGATTTCGGCGTCAAGGAGCAGGATTGGCGTGGTGCTCTGCGGCTGGACCCGTAAAAGTTTACAGTCTCAGGTATTTTTCTTTCAACCTTTTATACCGGAGCCCGGTATGGGCGGTGCGCTTCGCGTGAAGTGTTCCGCCTCCCGCTGGTCGGCTCTTTTCCCGAATTTTTCAATGCTTGGTACTGATTATCCTCAGTTTTCCCAACATTTGAAAACATGCAATTTATTCCGGGCGACAGTATATAACGTAAGGTGTTATCTTCAACTTCACATTTTTTCAGAAGCCTGACACCTGAATCCAACTACAAAGTTATGCAAGCAAGATTTAAGCATGATGGTAAGGCCATCGATTTTTTTCCCACAAGCGATATCACGGCAGGCACAGTGGTAATCAACGGCAGTCTTGTCGGAATCGCAAAACTCGACATGTCTGCTGGCCGCCTCGGCGCACTGCACGTGGTCGGCGTGTTCGACGTCGTAAAAGCAAACGTCGCAATTCCGCTCGGAAGCAAGGTCTATTGGGACGACACTGCTAAACAAGTGGTGCTAAACGCTACAGGGAACACCCTGCTCGGTATCGCTGTTCTCGAAGCGGATGCAGAAGCGGCGACCGTACTTGTCCGAATCAACTGATTGCCATGAATATACTACACAGCGGCCTTAATTGGCTGTCTCGTAAGCAGAAGAACCATGTTTCATCGCGTGTCTATTATTGTCGTGATGACACCTTTTATCCGGTTGACGCCACTCTTGGTCGCACAAAATACATGGTTGAAGACGATTATGGTCTTCGTATAACGACACATTCTATAGATTTTCTGATTAATGCCGCTGATCTTGAACTGGTTCCTCAAGCAGGTGACCGGATCATCTGTAATAAGATCGAATATGAAGTTCTTGAATTGGGTCAGACCGGTTGTTGGTGCTGGTGTGACCCGCATGGAATCAGGCGGCGTATTCACACTCGCCAACTATGAGGCAGTTTTTTGAGTACCATTACAACCATTGCCAAGGCAATTGTTTCTGAGCTGAATCGAAACAATCGGTTCAGCATCCCGTTTCAGGCGGTCTTTTCTGTCAGACCGAGTTTCGAACTTGCGGAACTGGATACGATTCGAGTCGTTGTTGTACCAAAGACTTATGAGATTTCAAACATCAGCAGATCATCTTCAAAATACGTTGCCACCATTGATGTCGGGATCATGCAGCGGATCGGTAAGATGACACCTGAAGATGCCGTTGACAAACTCGGCGAACTGGTCGAGGAGATCATCGAGTTTCTGAAATCACAAACGTTATCGGATTTTCCTGCTGGTCAAGTTATAGGTGTCACCAATGATCCGATCTATATTCCCGACCATCTTACGGGACAACGTACATTTACCAGCGTTCTTACAATTCAGTACGCAATGCGAGATTAGGCTTTAGTGCCAGATTTTCTAAACCTGAAAACTTTTATTAAACAATTTTATCACAAGGAGAAATATTCATGCTTGAACGTATCAAGAATATTTTGAGCGGACTAGGTATGGCCTGGAAATACGGCGATATCATCCACTCGGTTACAACTGCATGGTCGGCATATCCGGGTCTTGATGATCCCGACATGCTCCGGCTTTGGATTCGTCCGATCCTTTTAGATGTGTCAACACTAACAACCTTGACACCAACGCCAATAGACGACATTGTCGCTTTGTCTGCCATCCGGCTTATCGACAACAACCATACATGGTCGGCGATTCATTCGCTTGCTTTACTTGGTCGTGACGGTGGATTCGTTGATGGTGTCCGCATTCCACAAGATCAGCAAGTAAGCACTGCAAGCGAACTATTGGAGATGATCTCGTCCGAATCTGCGGAAAACCCGGCACTTGTTCTTTCTGCTATTGGCTTGATCCTTTACCTCTTACAGCAGCGTGGCAGAAAGTGAGTAATTTATTATGAACGATAAATTCAAAGTTGTTCTGATCAGTGCTCTTGTCAGTTTTTCACTCTATTTCATCGGAATTGGATATCATGACAAGGTTACAGATACGATTAACCCGTCGTCGTGGACAGAGATTGTTCCCGCTACAGATTCTTACTTTAGTGCGAAAGCACCAACCGGGCTGCAACGTCCATACGTTTCCGGGCCGCTAATTGCCGAAGTCGGCGAACTGTGCGTATTTCGATTAAGCGATCCTAAAAACCGTGCTGATTGGGTTGTCGTTCGTCAATCGGATTCTGGTCCACCAGCAACATGTTACATCGATTCGTCCGGTGCTTCGCTTGCTTTTTCATCAAATGTACCCGCAAAATACACCATAATAGCGGCAGTTATCGAAGACGGCTTGCCGATGATTCTGATGCACGTCTGCGAATATGGTGTTTCGCCGGAGCCGTCCCCTTCACCTTTCCCGGCACCCCCCACACCGAACCCGACGCCGCCACCCGCTACGCTTGGGGAGTGGGTAAAGCAGAACGTTCCTGACGCCGGACGAGGGGAATGTGGGGCTTTAGCGGCTTGTTTTGAAGCGACCGCAGACGCTATAGAAAAAAGAGCTGTTAAAACGCCTGAAGCTGCTTTTTCAACGTTACGGACAGCGACACAAGCGAAAATCCAATCGGATGTTTGGGAAAAATTTCTCGATGAGCTTTCTGTTCTGATACGAGAAAAAATCAATGACACCACTGATATAAAATCAATTGGTGTTATCTTTGCGGAAATCGCTTCGGCTTTGAAGTCAATTACCGTTTCTGATGCCGAGAGTATTTTAGCGTCAACTTCTTCTATATGTCCCGATCCGACAGGCAAGGCATGCCAAATTCAGACATCAGGTCAGAACAGGAGGAACCGATGAAACGAATATGGAAAATGAGTTCGTTAAATATTGAACAGACGATCCGGCGTGAGATCGAACCGATTCTTAAAGATGGGTGTATGATCAACGGCTGTATTCCGCAGGACGATTATGCAGGTGAAGTATTTGAGGAACTCGAAAATTCAGCTGTCGCGTTTAGCACCCTGTGGGAAAGCGGAGATATGCCTGTGCTCAAACTTGACGACGCATTTCGACAGTGGCGCAAGGAGCAAATTGAAACATATCAATCACTTACAGCTGAACGAATCACATGCTTGCTGCCGTGGCAGGTACTGCGTAACATTCCGGTCGACCGGAAGAAATCTGATCGACTGTACTTTTCACAAGGCGGCTTGGGGAGTTGTATGGGACATGGTGACGCCTTCGGGCATCACAGCGCAACACTGCAACTTATCGGACGCGGGGCACCTCTGATATATTGCCCGATCAACCCGGTTGTGACATGGTCGATTACCAAAGGTGGCTCCATCCGAGGAGGCCAATCAGTTTCGGAGATGGCAAAAGGTGCTAACACCATCGGGCATTTTCCCGAATATCTGGTCGGAACGAACAATCAATCGGTTCCATCGTACAAAGAACATCTGGCAGCTGCCAAAGATTTTCAGAGTGCGATCATGTTCCTTAATTTTCGCGGCAATGATCTTGCCGATGAGATCATTCAATGCTGTGCTGCCGGGCTGTCTGTTGTACTTGGCAACTCAACCGCCGTAAGCGGATGTACCATTGATAAAAACGGCGTCAAGGTCGCTACGATTCGCGGTTCATGGGCTCATGCCACACATTTTTGTGCTCATCGAATTGTAAACGGTCTGGAATACATCGGCTGGGTCAATTCACATGGTGCACGATACCAATCGTCCGACGAACAGGAACCTTCGGATATGTGCTGGATGAGTCGCCCGCTTGTAGAAGAATTTGTGGCAACTGCGTCCGCTTACGGATCACCTTATGTGATCTTCCCGGAATCGATTACCAAACAAGATTTTTCGCTCTATGTCAAGACGAGAATCCCGTTCCCAACCAATTGGCGGTTCAATACCAAAACTGCCCACAGTATAACACGAGGCATAGCATGACGAGATTCAGCGATTATTTATACGCATCGATACCGAGCGTCTGCCTCGCGGTTCCGCTGGCCCAGTGGATGCCGGACCTGAGTTTTCTGCAAGGGGTCGAAAAACTCGGTATCATCGGTATTCTGGCAGCGGGAATAATCTTCTTTGTTACCGAACGACGCAGCTTCATTTCAAAAAGCATGGAACGACTTGAAGAGGTTGAACATCGTCTTTTGACACTTGAAAATCAAGTAGCTTCGGGTAATGACCGTGTTGTTCATCTACTTGGTGAGCAGCTGGAAACATTGCAGGAGATTAAAAATGGTCAGGCGGAGAATTTCAACCGTATGTGGCAACTGGCAATAAGAAGTATAAACGGAATATCAAATGGTAATAGCGATCCGAATGGATTTCAAGTCGATGAAGAAATACTTCTTCGACCGAAAAACGATCCGACATCGAGTTGATGGCCGCACACGAAAAGTTCTCTCGAAATTCGGGTCGTATGTTCGTAAGACGGCACGTCAATCAATTCGTCCGAGTACAAGAACATCACAGCCTGGTCATCCGCCGTTTAGTCATTCAGGAAAACTGCGGCAGAATATCTTTTTCATTTACGAACCACATCGTCGCAGTGTGGTGATTGGCCCGATAATTTTTTCCGGCAAATCAGGTCGCGCACTGCCGGCACTGGAATATGGCGGCAAGACCGACCTGAATAATGGAGAGATCATAAGAATCGAAGCCAGGCCATTCATGGGCCCGGCATTTGAACGCAACCTCGCTGTGGTGCCACAACTTTGGCGCAACACTATCAAATAGTACTGAGCGTCAGAAAAATTTTGCAGTCTTTCAACATAAGGTTATAGGTGGTCGGTGAGCAGGTGAGCAGGCGAAAAACGAAAAGTGATAGATTCTTACTCCTGTTCACCCTCACACCTGTTCACCTGATACCTTTTCACAATCGACGCAAATTTATCCTAACAGTCAGTAGTAATAATAATATGGAGACAATATATAGATGGCACTGAAGGAATTTCGCCTTGGTATCAAAGGCAAGATGTATCATGGGGTCGCCGGTACTAGCGGTGTTCCGACAAAGGAACTAACTAACGTTACTGATGTCACAATCACGCTCGACGCGAGTGAGGCTGATGTTACCACTCGCGACAACGACGGGTTTCGTGCGACAATTGCAGGGCTTAAGGAATGCACCATCGAATGGGACATGCTTTATCTGCCGAAAGACGATGGATTCAAAGCGATTAAAAACGCATGGCTCAATTCGGGCCAGATTCACCTTGCAGCTTTAACCAGCGAAAATGGTGAAGGACCGGTCGGCGACTTCGCAATTACTGGATTCAGCCGAACGGAACCGCTTGAAGAGGCAATTAAGTATAGCGTTACCGCAAAACTTTCACAGTGGGAAGAATGGCATGAAGAAACCTCGACACCATAAACACCCGCTTTTACATTTCTACTCAATAAAATACCGTTATGAAAACATTTAAGGACAATGCAGGGCACGATTGGAATATTTCGCTCAATATCGGCACAGCCATGATGGTTAAGGACCGCTTGAACATCGATCTTTTGCAACCGGAAGCGGGCGACCCGCCACTTCTGACCCGGCTCGGTACGGACGAAATGCTGCTGGCACAAGTTATTTCAACGCTTCTTGAAAGTCAGTTCGAGTCGCAAAAAGTCGATGAGAAGCTAATCTACCAATTCTTTGACGGACCGACATTTGCAAGGGCGCACGAAGCGTTTTATGAGGAACTGATCGATTTTTTCCTGAGTCGCGGTCGAAACGACCGCGCAAAAGCTGTACGGAAGCAGAAGGATATGATTCTGCAAGGTGTGAAGGCGGCAGAGACGAGGATCGACGAGATCGACATCGACAAAGTGATAACCATAGCGATGGAAAAAGCGCTCAAGGAGTCGTAGATGAAACTGCTTCGGACAGATGGCGGGATGTTTGGCGACTTGCTGGTAGTATCCCGGTCGATCCGCGACCTCTTACGTTACGGCAGCTGCTCTGGATGACCGATGGGCGTGACCGACATGTCTGGAGTGTCGTCTCGGCACTCATGGCACTTATCGCCAACTGCCACCGTGATTCCAAGGGCCGTGTCATGAAACCGGATGATTTCAATCCGACAATGACTCGTGAAGAACGTCGACGAAATGCCATACTGATCACCGATGAAAACGTGGAGATTATGCGTGATGAATTTAAGAAAGTCTTTGTTTGAAATCCAATAAAAGGAGCCGTACAATGGTCGCAGGTTCTGCGATTCGGGCAGGCCGGGCGTTTGTCGAGTTATTTGCCGACGATTCCGCACTTGTCCGAACATTACGCCGGGCGGAGAACCATATTATCCGGTTCGGTGAAAAAATAAAAACAATTGGTCGTCATCTGGCGACACTTGGTATTGCGGCATCAATTCCGCTGGTAAGTGCAACCAATACCTACGCAAAATTTGACGACGCGATGCGAGCGGTAAAAGCGGTTACCGGCGCAGTCGGTAAAGAATTCGATATGTTGACCGAGAAGGCAAAATATCTTGGTCGAACAACATCATTTACCGCTATTCAGGTTGCCGGTGCGATGCTCGAACTCGGTCGTGCCGGGTTCGCCCCGAAGGAAATCGACGATTCTATTGCATCTGTTCTGAATCTTGCTCGTGCCACGAAAACCGATCTGTCAGAGGCGACTCGTATAGCGTCAAGTTCACTTCGGGCGTTCAATCTGCCAGCCGAGGATATGACACGGGTTTGTGATGTCATGGTAGCTGCGGCGAACACGTCGGCACAGACATTGGAAGACCTCGGTCATTCGATGGCCTATTGTGCGCCAATTGCTGAAAAATACGGGCTGACACTCGAACAGACCTGTAAAGCAATTGGGGCGTTATCCAATTATGGTATAAAGGCATCGCAGGCCGGAACGACATTTCGTCGTATTCTGGTAAACATGGCCGACAAGGATATTCAAAAGCAGCTTAAACGATTAGGTGTAACTGTCAAAGATATCAAGACGGGCAATATGCGTGACGTCGCTACGGTACTCAAAGACCTCGGAGTTGCCACACAGAATATGGCACGAGGAAAAAAGCTAACGCTATTTAAAGATATTTTCGGCGTTTGGGCTATGGCAGGTGGTGCCTCACTTACCGCCGCTTCGTTTGAACGGTTATATAATGCGATTGACGATGCTGGTGGTGTTGCCGCACGTACCGCGAAAGAGATGGACAGCGGGATCGCCGGAAGTCTGCGTATGCTCTGGTCGGCTGTGGAAGGTGTGGCAATCGCTATTGGCGAAGCTCTCAACCCGGTATTACAGCCGCTTGTCGATTGGCTGACAAAGGCGGCAAGTGGACTTGTGGTCTTTATTACCAACAATAAGCAACTGGTAGTTTCCATTGCGAAAACCGTTGCATCGGTACTCGGAATTGGTGTCGCCCTGTTCTCGGTCGGCTTGGGATTCATTGCTGTCGGAAAGATAATCGGGCTTGTTGCGGTCTCTATCGCATCAATTGGCCGAATCTTTTTAGGTGCGTTTGACATTGTACTTGGCGGGCTGGCTGCGATTTCGTTTGTTGGTAAATCTTTTGTTTCTGTTTTCAGCAAGATCGCCAGCACAATCACAAGTGTAGCTAAAACTTTAGCTGCGGGGATTCGTATCTCATATCTTGTTCTTGCCAAACTTGGCGCAATTGCATTTACCATAATCGGAGGAGTTTTGCGTGGCGTTATGGCTCTGGCCGCTGGGATTGTCGGCGCGTTTGGGCTGATTATTCGTGTTGCGTTTGCAGTGGCAGCGACTGCTATCCCGATTATAATGTCGATTGCCTCAACATTGTCAACTGTATTAATGACATGTATAACGGCTGTTGTTTCTGCAATTGGAACAATCATGTCGGCACTTGCCCCATTGTTTTCGCTGGTCTTGTCGGCACTCGCTCCATTTATTACAACCTGCATTCTGAGCCTGCAGATGATCGGTGGTGCGATCTTGATTTCCGTTGCTTCCGTGGCCTATGTGGTAGCTTCAGCGTTTGTCGCCGTTGAAGCGATGATTGTGTCAGCTTGTTCAGCAATAATTACAACTGTTATCAGCGCATTCTCGGCTTTAGGTGCTATGATTGTATCGACCTTGGCACCAATCATAACAGTCGTCGTCGGATTCTGTACTTCAGTCTTCACGGCGATTGGAGCAGTAATTACAGCAGCATTTGCAACAGTGGTGTCGCTAATCGGTTCCGCTATGCTATCGGTCATGGCTTACGTTGTTGGTGTTATGTCATCGCTGGTTGCGGCGGCAAGTTTCGCTATCGCTTCGGTGATTACAACCATCGGAAGCGTCATAGCAGGTGCACTGGCGGCAATGTCGCCGATCATTGTCGTACTGCTTACCATTGCAACGGCGGTTGGCGCGGTCTATATGATGATTGCCGCGCTCAGCTATATCGGCTCGGTTATCAGCGATGTGTTTTTGCGAACCGTTGATTTGATTGGAAAATGCCTC
>JBOFQC010000130.1:0-2839 GCA_051660725.1 Thermoguttaceae bacterium | reverse complement strand
AAACTTTCAGAGAAGCGTTTCCGATTTCGACGAATTTCTTTTTGGTTTCGCATGCTCCCGCAGACCGATTCGGACTGTTTTTAATTGACCGTTTCGGAAACCGCGAACTGATATCAATGGACGAAACACTCGGTTCGTTCTGTCCGGTTCCGTTTGTTAAGCGTCCGGTGCCACGTGTTATTCCGTCACAAATTGATCCGAATTTGGCCGAAAACGAAGAAGGTGTATTCTGGGTGTCAGAC
Source organism: Thermoguttaceae bacterium (assembly GCA_051660725.1). Classification (GTDB taxonomy): domain Bacteria; phylum Planctomycetota; class Planctomycetia; order Pirellulales; family Thermoguttaceae; genus JAVBSX01. The sequence goes on along the minus strand of JBOFQC010000130.1, from coordinate 2,597 downwards.
GTTTACGAAGGAATAGAAGACACTGTGCAGCGTGGCAGCGCGAAGTACCTGCGGGTTTGTCAGGAAATGCCGACACCACTTTCGCAGAATCAGGACGGGTCGTACCGATATATTTATGAACCGTTCATGGAGTTTTATTCTTCACCGGTTGATATACTCACAGGTCCTTACGGCTGGACGACTTACGTAGCCAAGGGCGACTGCGGCATCGCGGAAATCGAGGAAGACGGTTCGGTAAGTTTCACCGCACCTTCTGAAAAAGTGCTGTTTTTCCAGTTGCTGGACAAGGATTTCAACGAGATACAGCGAATGCGAAGTGTTGTACAATTGCAATCAGGCGAAAGCCGTTCGTGTGTTGGGTGTCACGAAGATCGGACATTGGCACCACGCCGTAAACAAACAATTGCATCGCAGAAGAATCCGCAAACGCTCAAGTTGCCGCATTGGGGGACCGGCGGATTCGATTTCCAAGCGGTTGTGCAGCCGATACTTGATCGGAACTGTGTCGAGTGTCACGCGCCGACGCAAACTGCAGAGCGGTTCGATTTGCGTGGTAATCAGGATATTAATCGTATACCTGCTTCGTATCGGACATTTATAACGAACGGTTGGGTTCATCATTTTGATTGGCAGTGGCAGGCTGGTTACCCATACAAAGCGGCACCGTACACTTTCGGCACGGTTAAAAGTCGGCTTTGGGATGTTTTGAAAGACGACAACCACAAAAAAGTCGCACTTACCGCTGAAGACGAGTACGCCATAAAGTGTTGGACGGACTTGAGTTGTCCGTTATGGCCAGATTATACACAGCGTTCATTGCGTCCGCATTATCCTGACGGAATGACTACTACGAAAGAATAGTGTGCGGCGTCTGTCACCAGACATGCGACCCGCCGACGTGAGAAACTGTAAAAAATAATGTGCGCAAAATGTTTTCCGATACTCCTCGCCCTGAAAGGGCGGAGGAATTGCACCTTTTATTACTGTTCCTAAGCCGGCGGTTAACGAGGCTTACTGGAATTAAAACGACAGTAAAAAATTCACCTGTCCGCCTCTAACAGAATTTTTTTGTGAAAGAACTACGACAATGCTTACTGAAAACAATAGATTTCAAGCATTTGCGTCTTTGCTTTGTCCTGGATTAGGCCAATTACTACAAGGGCGGGTTGTTGCGTTTTTCTGGTACTTTGCCGCTTTTGTGATTTCCGCGTTGATACCAATTGTAAACTTTGGATACATGTTTTCGCAAGAAAGATTTACTTGCTTTCATCTCGTGTATCCGTATTTTTGGTTTTTGGTGCCGTTTCCTGTTCTTGTGATTTTTTCTTCGACTTACGATGCGATTACATGGAATCCAAATGCTATCAATTCCCAAAGAGATGGTAAAAGATTCGCTTGTGTCGGGTTAGCGTGTCTTTATTTAGTGTTGGTTTTGATGATTGTACCAGTTTTTACAGCTCGTGAAGCAGCCAGAAGAATGCAATGCAGCGGTCACTTGAGCCAGATTAAATGTGCGTTGTTAAATTACCATGACAGTTACGGTTCATTACCTCCAGCATTTACAGTTGACGTTGACGGAAAGCCGCTACACAGTTGGCGAGTGCTGATTCTGCCATTTATTAATGAGGAAAATCTTTATAATAAGATTCGACTCAACGAACCGTGGGACAGTATATATAACAAACAGTTTCACAGCGAGTTCAATGACCGGTCATTTTTCAAGTGCCCGACAAGTAGTGGATCAGGATGTATCATAAACACACTTGCTCAACAATACCCGCTTCTTGATGAGAACCGAAATTGCAGTTATTCGGTAATCGTCGGCGAAGAAACCGCGTTTCCCGGCTCAAAAACAGTTTCGCTGAAAGGCTGGATGTATAACAATTCAAATACAATTTTAGTTGCTGAAAGGATGATACCAATTTGTTGGATGGATCCGACGCAGGAAATCACATTTGAAATTGCCCGACGAGGAATAAACTGTGAACTTGCTGGCCTGGGCAGCCCACACCCCTTGGATGGCTGCTTCGTCATGAATGTCAACAATGGTTATAAATATATAACCAATGAAACTACACCGCCCAAAGAATTAGAGAAAATGCTCAAAATCAACAAAGTATTTCCAGCGGACTGATGTACGGCACTCGCCGTCAACAAAAACGAATAAACCCAAAAGCGAGCCGCCAACGTGAGTTGGCGGGTAACGTAGTCGACTTGGCACCGTTTTCAAGCCTGACCCATTGGTGAAAGCACTTTCCAGTGAGAAAACATACACAAAGCAAATCTGATGTTTGTTACATCGAAATGTACGACGGTTTGTACTACCCGCAGGACGTTGTCGAAAATACCGCGCCTAACTTATGGCGTCACCTGCACGAACATGAAGCATTAGAGGAACGATTCGAATTTGAATCCCCGTTCAAAAAGCCAAAGTCGGTGTTCTCTGTGGTATTAATCAATACTGAGTGGTTCTTTTTCCTGCTTCTTTCGTGGGTGATCTGCTTCACTATCTTTGGGAGTGTTTTTCATACAGCACATCAATTTCTAAGGGCACTAGTCGGTGTGTTTGGGCTGTTTGGAGTTGTCATTGTGCAATT
>JBOFQC010000129.1:0-7017 GCA_051660725.1 Thermoguttaceae bacterium | reverse complement strand
GTTCAGGCATAAATTGCTCGGCGTTTTTCCACCCCGGAGCAGGGCTTCGGGGCTAACATAAATCACTCCTGGACTTACAAAGAATCTACTTATTTTTTCTGGTGATTATTAATGTACCGGTTTCTTGTTTTTATTCTTTTTGCCAGTCTGGTCACAACAACAATTGCTGGCGTGGTTGTTTTAAACAGCGAAAAACGCACCGTAATTCCGGCACCCGCAGTTGAGCCGACAAAATCTTGTGCAGGGTGTCACGAACAGGAGCGGAAAGAGTGGGAAACCTCGTTTCACGCTCATGCAATGGATCACGCAACAAGCGAAACAGTGCTTGGCGATTTTAATGATGTGACTTTCACACATGTCGGGTTCGACGACATTGTGAATCTCGCAGACAACGAGGTGGCAACTTTGTTGGCTGTATCCGATATACAGATGCGGACTTACGCAATTGCGAGTTTTGACACCACTGATGAAGCTGCGGATAAACTACGTAAAAACATGACCGGTGAACAGTTGGAACTGTTCGAAAAAGAAATTTTGCACCGGAAAAAAATCGGTTTTACCAGACCGGGTGAAATCGCAGCTGCGCATCAGCTTGTAACGGACAAGATACGTGAACTCGCAGCTGGTGGAAAAATCAATATTGATTTCGGATCACGGTTTACTTTTACGCGGAAAGACTCGCAGTCCGAATCATCTGAAACTGACGCCACAAATTCTTTGCCTCACGGCACAAAGTTTTTCGTTAAAATTGATAACCGGCAGGAAAAACCAACTGGCATTCAGGCGGGAAAAGTAAACGAAAACCAAGTGTTCGAGATAAAATACGTTCTCGGCATTTTTCCGCTTCAGCAGTATCTTGTGGAATTCCCGGACGGCAGGGTACAGTGTTTGCCGATTGCCTGGAATTGTGTGCAAAATAAATGGTATCACCTTTATCCGAAAGAACGGATTTTACCAAACGACCCTCTGCATTGGACCGGCCCGATGCAAAACTGGAACAACATGTGTGCCGCATGTCACACAACCGACCTTGAGAAAAACTTCGACTTGAAAACCAATTCGTTCAAAACGGCTTTTACCGAAATACGTGTCGGATGCAAAAGCTGTCATGGTGCCGAAGTGGCGTCAAACATAGTGCCCGAAAAGTGTGCTCGTGGCAACAGAAGCAATACAAGCAGAAGTAATACAAACAAATTAAATACACCCGGCACCAATAACACATTGGTGTCAGAATCAGACAAAACGGATTTGTTATCCAAAAACGAAGCGAAACCAGTAATTTCAGATAACGAAACTTCCAATTACATGTCCGTTTGCATGGGGTGTCACTCCAGACGCCGGGTTTTAACTGACCGCCAGATGAGTAACGGTGACGAGTTTCTCGACTTTTACATCCCCGAGACGCCGCATCTTGGCTACTATTACGCAGACGGACAGATTCTCGAAGAGGATTTTGAATACGGCTCGTTTTCACAGTCCCGAATGTATGCAAATGGTGTCACATGCACAGACTGTCACAATCCGCACACCGGACGGGTGAAATACGAAGGGAACCGGTTATGCGCACAGTGTCATTCGCCGGAGATATATGACGCCACAACGCATCATTTTCACGAAAACGGAAAATGCGTCGACTGTCACATGCCGAGTGCAATGTACATGGTTGCGGACAAACGATTTGATCACAGCATGCAAAAACCAAGGCCGGAACTTTCGCTTGACTTGGGGACGCCGAACGGATGCAATTTGTGCCACTTTGATGCCGCAAAAGGAGAAGACGCCGCTTGGGCGAAAAAATGGACCGACACTTGGTACGCCGAAAAACGTAAGTCCGCAGTGGGATACAGCAATTCGGCATCAACCAACGAACACTTCGCTTACGCAATAGCAAAGGGACGAGCCGGGGATGTAAATGCCGTACCTGCTCTAGTTAAAATTGCACAGGAAACGAATGAGCGGGAAATCAGGCCGATTACCAGAGCCAGTGCGGTTGCATTATTGGCAAGGTTTGACACCCCCGAAGCACGTGATGCCGCCAAGCATGCACTTACCGATTCCAGCGGTTTGGTTCGAGTTGCAGCTTTGGCAAATTTTGAATCCGCGTCGGATAAAGAACGCTTGGAAAATGTTACCCCGCTTTTGGCCGATCCGCTACGTGCAGTGCGAACCGAGGCGGCAAGGATTTTGACACCAGTACCGAAAAAGTTTTTTACACAATCTCAGTACGATTCGTGGAAAAAAAGCGTTACGGAATATCTTGATAGTATGAAAGCCGTTGATGACACCGCAGCGGCCCATTTGAACCTTGCGATGTTCCGGTATTACCAGGCAATGGAACAGCTTTTGCACGAATACGAAACATCGGGGAGTCAGATCACACCGGAAGCTTTTCGTAAAGCAACGGAACCAGTTGTAACGACTTACAAAATCTCGATTTATCTCGACCCGCTGTTTTTGCCTTCCCGAATAAACCTTGCAATGCTTTACAATGAACGGCAAGAGCAGGATTTGGCCGAAAAAGAGTTTCGCACGGTGTTGGAAATCGATCCGAAATTGGGCGAAATACATTATTCACTTGCTTTGTTGCTCGCGGAAATGAATCGGTACGCCGAAACAGTTGAACATTTTGAAAAAGCGGTTGAGTTTCAGCCGGATAACGCACGAATTCGTTATAATTTCGGTCTGGCTCTTATGAAATTGGACAAAAACGAGGAGGCTGAGAAACAGCTTTCGAAATCGCTCCAGCTCGACCCGAAGTCCAACGAAGCCGCCCGGGCTTTGTTAATATTAAGAGATAAATAATCAGTTGTCTTACTGAATGTCAAGGATAATTGCACATAAAATATAGTGATGCTCATTATACCGGAGCCTGGTATGGGCGGTGCGCTTCGCGTGAAGTGTTCCGCCTCCCGTTGGTCGGCTCTGTTCCCGAGTTTTTCAATGTTTGGCGCTGATTATCTTCAGCTAACCCTACATTGGAAAACATGCAGTTTATGCCGGGCGACAGTATAGATTCCCGAAACATGGCTGCAGACCAACCAAAAAAGTCAAACAAAATTTATCGGTAATTTGAAGTTGTGTCATTTTCTAATTTATGGTATAAGTCATACTTATGAAGAAACTGAATTCCCATTTTTCTTTTCCTCTCTATTTTTATGAGTCGACTTGTATTATTAACTGTTTTATTGTTCGCGTTAGTTTTTGTATCAAAGCCGGCAAAAGCTCAGGAAGCTGAGGAAGCACTACGCTTCCTTAGGTCGCCGATGGGTACTGAAACCACCGTTGGAAATTATCTTGCATTTTCTCGTGCGCGTTGGAATGGCAACAGTGCCTATATGGGAGCCCATGCTTATCTGTTGAATTCCGAAGCAAAAGAGGAGCTTGGCCTTTCCGATGAACAATTTGCACGGTTGGACGCGATATGCCGGGGCCAAATCGTCTTCCGCGAAAAGCGTGAACAACAAGACCCGGTATTGATAAATGCGATTAACGAAGTCGAACGTACCCGTTTGGATGATGATCCGCTTTTTAACAATGCCGAAATGGCCCAAATTCAAGCCCATTCACTTGCACGGCAAAAACTGACGGAAACCAACATCTCGCTGATGCAGCAGGAAATCGAAAAGGTTTTGACACCAGAGCAGATGCAACTTCTTCATGTTCGTGATTTGCAGCTTTCGACTGAAGTTGGCTTGCCGACGCCATCCATGTATGAAGCCCTTGATTTAACGGACCAACAGCGAACGGAGCTTGCTGCAATCCAAAAAGCAATGGAGCCCGAATTCGAAGCTCTTCTCGATCAAGATGCCGCAATCGCCCGAGATATACATCAATTTATGATTGACGCAATCACGAAAAGGCATGAGGAGAAACCGTTTGTATCCATGGAAGATATTGAAAAATATCTTGATGAAAATATCGGCCAGTTATACGAGAATGAACCGCTGAAAGAAAAATTCAAACAAATGCTTTCACGAGGACAGGATTTTACGAATCGGCTCAAGATCAAAATGCTTGATGTTTTGACAGACGACCAGCTTGCCAAGATGCAGGAACTGCTCAATCATCCCTCCGATTTTGTTAAAAAAGAGCTTCAGGAATTCCGCACAGAACGTGAAGAACGTGAAAAAACCGGACAATGGAAACCCGGTTCGGATTCATGGAAACCCGGCGACGGCATCCCCGAAGAATATTTGAAGGAAAGGCAAGAACGAAAATCGCGATTTCCAAAAAAGAAGTAAGCCGTAAAGGTTCTTATTGATATTTACGGTCTTACTCGTTTTCAATAACCCTGAACTCAGACTTGCTTCCTCGGTATCATACCGTAACGCCGCTATGATAATGAAAAAGCACACATGATTTGCTGGTTATTCTTACTTAAAAACATGTCAAACATCACTGCTGACTGACTGGAACAGCAACGACTCTGAAACCGGTATCAAATACCGCCGTCCAGTTTGGATAAAAGTTAATGGTGTCAATATCGACCAAATCTTCCCGGTCATTCCACGACCCGCCCATGGCGCCGGAAACGGTTTCGTTTGACTTACTTTTTACCGAAACCCATTCTGCCGCATTGCCGAACATGTCGTAAATTCCAAATGTGTTAGGAGCGAGTGAACCGACATGCGCTGTAACTTTAAAACCATCTTCGCTCAGTGAATCACCGACTCGCCAAGGAGACACGGCGTCACGTGGCAAGGACCAGGGTACAAAATTGTGAATAACGACGTTTTCTCGACGTGAAAAGTTTGCGTGCTTGTCGTTGGTTTCGTCTTTCAATTTATCAATGTTGTCGATTCCACCACTTGCGGCACACATCCACTGCGTTTCAGTCGGCAGCTGGAATTTCAAACCGTTCTTTTTGCCGTATTTTTCGGTCAACCAATCGCAGTACCTGACGGCATCATCATACGAAACCCGCATGACCGGCTGCTTGGGATTGTCCTGCATATAACCGCGATCTTCAAGACTGAAAAGCAGAAAATCTCCCCGTTCCAGGAAACTGTCATGTTCAGCATTAAACAACGCAAACTGTTCATTCGTAACCTCATGCGCACCTATCAGAAACCGCTCTTTTTCCGACAACGAACCTTCATTATGGTTCGAATTTGACACCGTTTCAAGTTCGACAAGCGACAACGTAACGGAATCAGAAAGCGAGATTTCCTTGTCGGAAACTTTTGTGGTTTTCGAAACGGTATCAAGAATTTGTTTCTCGTGTTGTGACACCAGTTTTTCTTTCTCTTGCCACATTTCCAACAATTTTTTGGATGCAATCGGTTCGCATTTAACCGGCGTATACATTGACATAACCTCCTCAGCGTCGTACGCACCGGAGTTCGAATACAATTCTTTCATTAACATGCGCCGTTCATTTTGTTTCTCTGAATGGTCCGAACCAATCGAGTTTTGAACAGTGATTTCACGCCAAGTACCGTGTGCCGGCGTGTTAAAATCAATCCAAGTAATAATCCGATTCCACGCTTCGTTGTCAAGTTTGATGCCGTAATGGCCTTGTCGCAAAAGTTTTACAAGGTGTGTGGTGTCAGCGTGATATTCTTTAGTCGGAAGCATACTCGCTTCACTTTCAATTGACGGATTCCTTACATACCGCTTAAGCGCAAGATAAGACGGCGGGAATTTCGCCTGGGTGTCATAATACTCGCCGGCACTTTGAGCCTGCGTGTCCGGCTGATCCGTTAAATCGTAAAAGTAGTTGAATTTTCCAGGATTATTTGCCTGTAATTCCGTTACAGTTTGCGAATTGTGACACGAAATACAGTATTCATCAAGTACCGGCTGGACTTCACGTCGGTACGAAAAACCTCGCTTCGGTCCGTACCACGGCTCGATTTCCGAAATTGGTCGCCTCAAAGCGGCAACGTCACCGGACATTCGGGCACCAGTATTTGCTGACGCTGATGAATTTAAATGTGTCGAATTTGCAACAGATGAAGTATGAGCGGTATTTACCGCACCAGCTGATAATGACGGTGTCACATTAAAAGCAGGCGGCGTTGTGCTTGCCGTTTCGTGACATCCGACACATGACACCGTTTCGCCTGGCATTGCGGTGAACCAACTACGCATAAGTTGAAGAGCTTCGCCGTTTTCATCAAGCGGTTGTATCATAATCGGCGTGTAAGCCGGCACACGGAAAAACGCAGACCCATCTGGTTCAACTGGTACCGTACCTAAAATCACTCTTACGTCCCACGGCCCGTCGAGACCAACCCGGTCAACTTGTCCGCCAATATTGCGGAACGAATAATTATAAGACGAAACACGTAAAGACTTTACTTCTCCGCGTGGAACACCAGCAAGACCTGGACCGGCGTAAATGTCGGCCAGAAAAACTTCAGCGTCATCACGTGTGAGATCAATTCGGTCAGGAATAATCGGCGGACGCTCCTGCGCGACATACGGAATTGGTTCAAGTAGTGCGTAACCGGGTTCTTCCGTAATTAACGTCATGTTATCAAACACGTCAACAAGATAAATCCCCCAGTTGGAGTTCGGACTTGGTTTACACGAAACAATGAAGTGTTTGTCAGAAAGCGGATACGGATGCAAAAATTTCGGCCAACTTTCCTGCGTCAATCCGTCAAGAATTATTGGTTCGACTTTCTTACCGTATCCGGGAACACGTTGCACGACGCCACTTGTTTCATGCTGACCACGAGTTACGTCGAAAAGTATAAGTTCACCCATTCTCGGATTATCATGATGCCCGCCGACCACTGCGATGAATTTTCCGTCAGCATCTTTAACCTTTTTCGGAATCGGTCTTGCGTAAAACATCGCGTTTGGCCAAAACGAATTGCTTCCGTAATACGCCTGCTGCACCGTCCCGTCTGGGTTGCATTGGAAAAGCAGTCTATAAAAAGCGTGCGGGGTGTCAGTATATTCCCATCTTTGGTAAAGCAATCTTCCGTTATTCAAAACGGTTGGACACCAATTGTGCTCCTGATCAACTGTCAATTGGCGCACAGTGCCACTCGTTTCGTTCCAGGA
>JBOFQC010000128.1:0-2909 GCA_051660725.1 Thermoguttaceae bacterium | reverse complement strand
TCGGTATGGTTCAAGCCATGTTGCTCGTTGGAAGAATGACCGGCCCGACAGGTTTGGGAGGTTCATACGGTCTCGGATATGAATTTTTTATTTTTAACACACTGTTTTGTATGAGTATAGTGGCGTTTTTTCTCACCGCCGCAATTGTGAGCATTTCGCCGATTTCGTCGAACCGAATGGTGCCGATGCGGATTCTGCTTTCCGTTTGGTTCGTTGCCACGTTTTTGGTCGCGGTTTATTTTCAATATTTTTCGGCTGCTACCGCAACCAGAGCCTACATCGGAGCAAACTGGGCTTTTAATATCTGGGCGGCAGTTCAAGCTTGTTTCTTAGCTTTTTTGATGTTGCCGATAATTTGCGAACGGGACTCCTGGGGAATCCGCATCCGCCGGAAAATTCCGTATGTCATACCGTTTCGGTTTGTCGTTTTCCCATTCTACACCGGAGCCGCTTGCGGAGTCGCTTGGTGGTTATTGTATGGTGTCATTTTGCTTGTGGTCGCTGTAACGCTTACCGACTTTTCAACACTTGATGCAGATTATAATAAAGGCGTCTTCGCAGGAGTTTTCGCTTTTAATTACTGTATTACGTCACTTTTACTGCGAGTCACGGTGTTGAAAAATTTAGTGAAACCAATGGTAACATGGCTGATTGGTGTTATACTGCTTTCTGGTTTCACGATTGGAACGGTCCTGATTTACTTCCTGATAAATTATTCCAGCTCAGACCCACTGAGCGGCTACGAAAACAGTATTTTGTCGGTTTTTAACCCGTTTATGCTCGCTTCGTATGACGGTTCTGGCATACAGATGATGGGTGCCGGTATATGGTTGGTCGCCCTTACGCCACTTTTGTTAGCTTGGTTGTTTATCAGACTCGGCGATTTCACTCCCGAAGTGCGAGATGAAGAACTAACCTACGAAAAAGCACTCGAAATTATTAATAAATAAGACGTTAGACTTCAGACTTCAGACGTTAGAAAAGCGAGCCGTCAACGTAAGTTGGCGGGTATTACCACCTTGAATCTGAAGTCTAACGTCTGAAATCTAACGTCTCCCCCAATGTCCTATAAAATTCTCGTAATTGACGACGATAAACCACACGGCGAAGTCGTTGCCGACAGCTTGGAAAAAATTGGTGCCACCTGCGAAGTTACGTTTTCGCAGAAGGATGCGATTCAAATAATCAAGCAGCGAATCGCAGAATTCGATGTAATCGTGACCGATCTGATGCTGGAACATCCGGAAAGCGGTATCGAAATATTGAAAACCGCAAAAGAAGTTTCGGATGAAACCGAAGTCATTGTAATGACCGGTCACAACTCAGTCGAAACGGCAGTTGAAGCAATGCGTCAAGGTGCGTTTAACTACTTGCTGAAACCGCTTGACTTGCCTCAATTACGCGCGGTTGTTCAAAAGGCGGCTGAAAGTTCAAAGTTGCGGCGTGAAAACCGTGACATGGCGATCCGGCTCGACGAAAAGTTCGGGTTCGGCGGCGTCATCGGTTCCAGTCCGCAAATGCTTTCCGCTGTTGAACGCCTGAGAAGAATTGCACCGACTGACGCAACTGTCTTGATACAGGGTGAAACCGGCACGGGAAAAGAACTTTTTGCGCAAGCGATTCACCAGAATAGTCCGCGAAAACACAGACCGTTTGTCGCTTTTAACTGCGGAGCTCTTAGCGAAAGTATTTTGGAAAGCGAACTTTTCGGACACGTAAAAGGTGCGTTCACAGACGCTTCGTCTGATCGGCAAGGTAAATTCGAATACGCAAACGGCGGCACCATTTTTCTCGACGAAGTTGGTGATATGCCGATGATTACGCAGATAAAACTGCTCCGTGTTCTTGAAAACAGCGAAATCACACGTGTAGGTTCCAACACCACGATTACGGTAAATGTGCGTATTTTGTCGGCCACAAACAGAAACCTCGAAGAAGCGGTAGAGGCTGGAACGTTCAGGCAGGACCTGTATCACCGATTAAAAGTGATAACGATAACAATTCCGCCGCTTCGGGACAGAATTGGTGACATTCCAATTTTGCTTGACCACTTCATCCGCAAGTTTTCCAAAAAGAACCACAAACCGATTAACGGCATTTCGCAAGCTGCGCGAAAAAAGTTGATTTCTTATGATTGGCCCGGTAATGTGCGGCAACTGAGAAACGTCGCCGAAAGCATGGTTGTTGTCGACATTGACGGAAAAATTGATCTCGATGATTTGCCGGAAGAACTTCTTACGCTTGATGAATTGGCCGCCACTACTGTTTCGGAGCCTGGTATTTCCCGTTCAATGATCGAATCGGAAGACTCGGTCACCGATTCGTGGTCAGGCATGATCGGCAGAACGCTCGAAGAAATGGAGCAGTACTTCATCACCGAAACGCTCAAATCAACAGACGGCAATCGCGAAGAAGCCGCCAAATTGCTCGGAATCGGTGAACGGACTCTATACCGTAAAATCAAAGAGTACAGTATTGGTTAACGGTGTCACAAAGGTTACAAATTATCAACTACGCAAGGTTTTCCGTCGATTTCAACGATTCTTTTGCGGAAGCCGGCGGTTTCAATTGAGCCGTAATCGTGGCCGGCGTCACCGGGATACACGCAGTATGAAATGAGCGGTTCGTTACCGGTATTTACAGAGCGGTGAGCCCAATATGCCGGCACGTAAACGCACCTGTTTGGCACCATTGGTTCCGCAACAGTTTCGCCGCTTTCGGTTTCCATCAGCATGAATCCTTCGCCGCGAACGCAGAGATAAAGTTCGGCTGTGTTACGAATTGCGTGAAAATGTCCTTTTGTCATGTAGTATTCACGTCCGACTTTGCCAGGAAGTGTGACGCTCATGCACCATTGGAGTTCACCGGGCAGATGCGGCATCTGCTTTTCGTAAACTTTATAAATGACC
>JBOFQC010000127.1:0-5265 GCA_051660725.1 Thermoguttaceae bacterium | reverse complement strand
TGTTAGCCGCCGAGGAACCTGCCGTTCAGGCATAAATCGCTCGACGTTATATGTTGTTAGCCGCCGAGCCCTGCTCGGCGTTGTCCCCCGGAGCAGGGCTCCGGGGCTAACTGAAATGAAAAAAGTTTTACGAAGAATTAACCAACAGTTCGTACTATATCTTATTTAACCTGTTCTTTTACGAAGAATTCGTATTCGTCTTTGCCACCACTGCCGGCTTTTTTTCTAATTGCGAAATAAGTTGCCCGCAAATTCGCTTTGGCGTCACCCGCAGCTTGCGCTTCCATTTGGGCAAGTTGTTGTTCCAGTTCATGCGAAATAAATTTCAGAACAAGTTTACCTTCATGTTCAATACCGGCTTTTTTCAGCAACTCGAATTCCGCGTTCTGCAAATCGCCTTTTAACCAAGTAAGATAATACCGCTTTTCAAATTCACTCGGTCCGATTCGTACTGTTGGTTTCGGAGAACTAAGTTTGGAAGCATAAACGACTTTGCCGCCACTTTCTGGAACGGCAATCTCAATCATAAAATAATCAAGCTGTTTCGCGTACTGCTCAGTTGTACTTCCCTCTGGAAAAAGAAATTCCCAATGTCGTCGGCCAGTGTTCCCGTCACCGGAGCCGGCGGTTCGTCCGTCACCTTTCACGCCGCCGGAAAGCAAAATATTCGGGTCGGGAAGTGCCGGATCAGCATAAAAAGCCGAATCGGCAGCAACAGCGTCCTGCACAATTTGCAGCGATTCTTCAAGCGTCGGATCATCCGCTTGCAGTTCGATTCCAGGTGTGAAAACATCCGGATCATACGTGGCGTCATCAAATAGGCCGGTTCCTTCGTTGTATAGTTCAACGGTTGCCGGCGTATTTTTCGCCACAAAGAATTTCATGCTGAACCATATTCCGGCCAGAAAAGTAACTGTAACTCCCAGCAGAATCAATAGCGTCAAAACCAGGGCCGAAAGCCTGTCACTTGCTGTTGTCTGCGAAATCGGATGAATGTTTGACATTACTCACTGATCGACCAGCTTTAAATTAATTGGATTTTTGCCTTTTTTAATTGTTTCTTCCAACAACGGTGATTGGGTATCATTATAAGCTTCAGGTATTACAGATTTTGTTCTTGGCCTTTCAAAATTTACAGGAGGTCCAGTAGGAGCTTCAGTCATTTTAGGTGTTTCAACGGGATTCCCTGCAGCGTCTACAGTGATGGTTTTTGAAACCGTTACAATGTAATCTCCAATCATAGCACCTTTCCGTTTTGCTCCCGGAGTGGCCAGAGTGAAATTACCATCTTTGTCGCTCATGCCCGTCGCGGATCGCGCATCTGATGACTTTGGAGTAAAAACAATCAATGCTTCTTCAAGCGGTGCGCCATTATATTCTATCTTTCCCGTAACAGGTTGAACTGGAACTGGATCGTTAGAACAACCTGTAGTATAAAACAAAGACACACATAATAGTAGTATGAAAATATTAGTATTTTTCATTTTTAAAATTTTAATCATATTCTAAATATCCTGACGATTTCAAAATAATTTGACGCTCGACTTGCCAAAACGAAGTAAAATCTAAGCGAAGTAAAGCGGAGCCGCAAAAGTTGAGAATGCGTATTGTAGCTTAACAAACCAGCTCAAGATTGCGCAAAGATCAACAAATCTAATGCGCAAAGCTTTGACGAGAAGCTAACGGTTATTACGTTGGAATATACACCAAATGTATTACCAACATAAAAGAAACACAATAAATATCTTCTAGTTCATTATGGCATGGCTTCGGCTTCACCACCATTCACTGTCCCAATTGCGCCAATTATTCCGTAAGGACTTCTTCCAGTTTTCAAATTCCAAACCGCTTCGTTTACATCACCACACGAAATAGTACTGCTTAAAAATCGTACTGAAGCGTCACCGAGAGCAACGTTGGCCCCTCCGGTGTGTTGGCTACTAAGTGAAATAATCGGGTCATTATAATCCGAGCCCGCACCTAACATGCAGGAGGGTGAATTCGGTGGAAGCACTGAATTGAAACCGGAATAATAGAAAATTCCATCACACCAACGGCGTCCAAACCAACCTTGCGATTCATAAGAGTCGCGTATTCTATTTCCCTCGAAAGCAGCTAAACACCATGCGGGAGTTCCTGTCCAATTGCCAGGACCAGGCGATGCCAAATCCCCTCGCCCTCTCGCATTGTATGTTCCACTAGCTATCAGTGTTTCGCCTAGCAATAAAGTATTGCTTGTACCATCAACTATAAAAGACAAATTGCGACCATGACGACGAATCATTGTACCACGCCAACCCGCATACCCATAAGTAGAATCATTATTACTCCAAGACGAAACCTTATCTCCCATGTTTCCCCGATAACTTGCAAATCCTATTTGTCCAGATTGGCTCGAACCTTGCGGGTCAGAAGGACATGTTCTTGAAGGAAAACTTTGGAGCCACGGACGGAAATTCCCATCCCACGGCTCCGCTCGGAAAGCAACATATTCTTTAGTTCCGTCAATTGCATTTGCGGTTCCTGGAGTACCAATTTGATCATACAGTGCGGTTTGCTCAATGAATGGTAAAACAAGCACAATCCAACTCAGGCGATCATCATAACAACCCGCAATACCTTGTGGTGGCAGGGAGTTATGCGCATCGTGGTAGGTGTGACACGCCAACGAAAACTGCTTTAGATTATTTGAACATTGCATTCTACGAGCAGCCTCACGGGCTGCCTGAACAGCAGGCAAAAGCAAAGCAATTAAAATGCCTATAATTGCAATAACAACGAGAAGTTCAACGAGAGTGAATCCGTTTAATTTGTCTCCTTTGCTTACAATTCCGAAACGACGATTTCCAATTTTCATTTTTTTCTTCATTAAAAATAATTAATACTTACTGACATTTGAGCAATTTTGAGTAGGTATGTAAAATAATATTTGCATGAAACGCCAATTATTGGGACTACGTTTCACTTCGTCCTGATTGCCGAGAGCAAAATATTTTTAAACTCAGTAAACTAATCGCGATCAAATCAATATAGATAGATTCTTTTGCATCTTCTTTTTGATTTGCGTTACAACATCATGCAGTTTGTTAAGATGATATAATATTATTTTTTTGCTGTCAACCATCACTTTTGAATTTTCACTCTTGACAACATTTACTGATGTAGCTATATTAACCACATCAGTAGTCAACACAACCACAAGTTGTTACTTTAAAACATTAAGAAAATCTTATCTGAAATAAAGGAGAAACAATGTCAATCAAAGAAATATCTGACGCGCAGTGGAAAATAATGGAAATCGTTTGGGCGCAAGGAGAAACAACAGCCGCTGACGTCATCGAAATACTGACGCCACAAACTGGTTGGAACCACCAGACGATTCGGACACTTCTTTCCCGACTGGTTCAGAAAGGTGTTTTGCAAACCAAGTCGAAGCGGAATTTTTACGTCTATTCTCCGCTTGTTTCACGGGAAGAAACTATTCGGGAAGAAGGAGAATCTTTTTTGAATCGGGTGTTTCAAGGAAGTGCTGACGCGCTTCTTGTTCACTTCGTGCAGGAAGGAAAAGTAGACCAATCAACACTTGACAAATTACAAAAACTAATCGAAGACAACCGGCGAGCAAAAAACACCAAAGCAACCAAAACCAGCAAATCAGAAAAATAGGTATTCCGATGCAAAATGAAATACTCAATACAATTAGCGAGTTCGGACCAACAATGAATTTGCTGCTTCGGACGACATGGCAGGGAGCCGTTCTTGCTGTTTTGGTTTTAATGGTCCTGATTATTTTTGGACGAAAAATACCGGCATCATGTCGTTTCTTATTGCTTGGAATCGTTTTAATCCGATTTCTTCTGCCACTGACACCACCAAGTGATTGCAGCGTATTCGGCTTGGTCCCGCACGAGGAAAGCAAGCAAATCACACAAATTGACAACAACGATCCCCAAACACAAATTGTTATTACACAATGTGTTAAAACTAATACAAGCGTCATTGACACCTCCGACACTTTCCAGCAAACAAGTCTTACACATGCAAGTAAAACCACCGACTTGAAATCACACAAAGACACGAACTTGTCGCTTGAATACGAACCGCAAGAGTCGCAGATAATCACGTTTGAAAACGATGCCGTCACATACAACACAGTGGTGTCAGACAAAAATGAATTTTCAATCACGCACCCCGATACAACGGTTGAAAAAACAGCCGACACTTTCGCAGAAAACACTGACGCCATGACGCCGGTTCTTGGCACAAGCAAACCGGTAACGGCACGTGACATCGCATTTTATATTTCGGTTTTATGGCTAGTCGGTTTCACGGTTTTTCTTGCTCGAATAATAATCGGCAAGCTGGTACTTAACCGGTTATGCAAAAGCGGACAACACGTTTTGCCGCCTGTACTTGCACAAATAATATCCGAGTGTAAGCAGACCGTAAACTTTCGCCGTGATATAACAGTAAATCTGGTTTGAAAGCGTTTCGGGGCAGCGTCGCATGGTGTAATCAAGCCGGTGATTTTACTCTCCGACGACATTACCGAAAAGTTTACACCAGAAGAAATTAAGATGATTTTAATGCACGAAATGATGCACCACAAACGGCTTGATCCGCTTGTGCATTTTCTCGCACAACTCGCAAGGGCGGTGCATTGGTTCAATCCGTTTGCGTGGGTTTTGCTCAAGAAACTCGCGACAGAACGGGAACTGGCAGTTGACGAATCGGTCATGTTTCATCTCGGGGAAGAAACGCAAGCCGAGTACGGAAGCGTGGTGCTGAAAGTTGTGCGAAATTATAACTCCGCCCCTGATTCACCGATTTTACTCGGTTTCAGGAACAGCGACAAATTTTTAGAAAGGAGAATCAGGATGATTTTAACCTCAAAAAGAAGGACCATTAGCGGCGTCATACTTGGCGTCATCTTGCTCGCAGTTTTTACAGTAACCGGTTTGACGGATAGTCCGACAACCAAAACACTTACGGTAAAGTCTGAGCCGCAGATTACAACGGTGGTTGTAGATGAAAACCAAATGAGCGTAAACCAAATCGCTGTCGAAGAAAACAAACCGTATAATCACGACTACTACAAAGACGGAGTAAGCGTAAGTGGTGTCGTTCTCAACGAAGATGGCTCGCCCGCAGTTGGTGCCAAGATTTATTTACTGCCCGGTATCGTGATTGACCTTGATGCCGACGTGGAAATCGTAAAACCAAACGTGGTTACCGGACCTGATGGAAAGTTTACGACACCAAAAA
>JBOFQC010000126.1:0-2278 GCA_051660725.1 Thermoguttaceae bacterium | reverse complement strand
GAATCAGGTATCAGTGGATGAGGTTTCAGGCGAAAACACTCAGTCGGACAATGAGTTTATTGACGAACATTTAACCGTGTGCCGACTCGAGAGTGCTATAAAATCGCCGCTTAGTGTACGTCGTCGGGGCAAAACGGAGTTGGTTGCGATTATGCCTAAATTATTTGAACAGTCAACGAAAGTTACACTTGTGCCCAGAAGTTCAAGGCAGGAAAAGTCAGCAAAATCGAATAAAGGCACTGAAAATCAAAATAATCATGCGGCAAAATCGAAACAACTGAATTACTTACCGAGATACCAGATTTACGAGAAATCGCCAGACGGGAAATTTAGCGCGAAACTCTGCGAAACAAATTCCAGAGGAGAATTTACGCTTCCGTATTCGGATAATGATTCAGTTAAAATGCTGTTAGCCAAGCAGGAAAGTACTTTAATCGCTCAGTTTCCGATCATTCAAGGTTGGCAATCCGAGGTGACAGTAGCGATTCCCGACGATATTATTCGAATAGCCGCCGAGTCTGCGTTAATGGGAATTCAGGAAGACGCAATTGACACCGCCGCCAGACGAAGCATTCTTAACGCCCGCTTAAAAAAATGTGAAGAAGATAACGACACAATAAATCGTGACAAAATACGGGTAGAAATAATGCGGCTAAAAACAAAAGAACAGTTTTTGGACCAACTGAAATTGGAGAAGTATAATTTCCAATCAACCGACCCGCTTGTGCAACGCCGAATCGACGCGATGTTCGAAAAAACGACTAAAGCGATAAAAGGAAAGTGATTATTCTGACACTTAAAAAGATAATGAAAAATGAAAGAAGAAGAATCAAACCCAACAGATTATGCGAGTAGAGAAGGTTATCCAAATAGTGATTATGAATGGTTTTCGAAATACTGTAATATTATTGGCGCTGTAATTATTGTGTTTGTCGGGTTTGCGTTGCCCTATTTGGGGGAAGCATGTTATGAGATACGTTCCGGTAACTATTCCGAACCGCTTAACCAAGCTCTGAGAAATTTTATGAACACTATTTGGAGCGTGCTGAGATTTGACAGCTTTGCTATTCTGATATTCGGACTTCGTTTGATTTTGGTTGCTCTGTCACTTTGCTTGTATTTCTGCACGCCTTTAGGAAAGTTGAGATTCGTACCAATTATTGCAGCGTATGGGCTTGAATTTTACGGATTCCAACAAACTCCTGACCCTTTTATTATATTCATGCCGCTCCTGTCAATTCCAGTTTTTGTTATCTGCTTCATTATAGTACTTGTAATATATAGCTTTACAAATAGCCGTAAGCTGGATTATTGAAAGTGGGTGCAGTAAAGCATTTTTGGGCAAATGCAGTTGTGGTTTTACGCCACGGAGCCTGCTCCGTGAAGTGACGTAAAAAATGCAGCGCAGAACAGGGTTCGGCGGCGAACTCTAATTTTTGAACTACGAGTCTCGGTACTAAATAATTATTCGTAGTCTTCATCGTCATCAACTTGGTCAGCGCTGAACCAATTGGTTGGGCTTAATTTGCTCCAAGTTGATTTTTTCTTTACCGGCTCGTCTTCAATGGCGTACTCGTCGTCGTATTTTCTGCTGTAAACACGTCCGCCGGTAGGTACTTTGTCGATTTCGAGTTTGCACGGCAATGCTTTTTGCTCGCTGGCTTCCATTAGCAACTGCACAATGTCGGGATAAGTACCGCCGAGGTCCACAACCGCGCGGATAATTTCGTCCAGTTGTGTGCTAACCGTCCGCCGTTCATCAAGTCCGCCGTATGGGTTTTGTCGTGTAACAACGACTTCGTCAGGCCCAGTACTTCTTACAAGTATTGAAATACCAGCGTCGAGAATGAAGTTTGGAACGAGCCTGAGATCGCTGCCGAAAATTACAACTTCCGCTCGTTTACTGTTCGTGATGTGAACCATTGGACTTCCGGAGGTGTTCAGGACGTGATATGAAAAAGCGTAACCGTCATTATTTCCAAGGTTGTCGCCTCTGATTGTCAAGTCGTTCGGGTCCATGAACCAAAGAGCGCGAAACGCACCGTATCTTGTCTCGGCACTGTTTTCGTTTAATAACGACTTCAGGCCGGTTTTGGCTTCAATGTCGTTTTGCATTGTTCCCAGAGCGGCAAGTGCGTAGGCACGGAAAGCAGGTTCGTTTCGAGCGATTTCCGTAAGTGGCCTTGCAGCATTTACATCGTTTAAGTAAGCGAGTGATTCAGCAGCGTAAAATCTGACTTCCGCGTTATCGCTTTTCAGCGCGCTCTTAAGAGTTTCG
>JBOFQC010000125.1:0-5204 GCA_051660725.1 Thermoguttaceae bacterium | reverse complement strand
GACCGAAATGCCGGTTCTGTTACGCTTGTGATAATGGCTATTGGGGTGTCAACGAAAAAAATCGTCGCTCTCAGCGCCGGTGACTCTCTCCACGCCCTGATCGGACCGCTCGGTCACGCAAGTGAAATCGAAAACTTCGGCACCGTGATAATGGTAGCGGGCGGCGTCGGCACTGCTCCGGTCTTTCCAATTGCCAGAGCACTTAAAGAAAAAGGAAACCACGTTATTTCGATTCAAGGTTCGCGGAACAAGGAACTACTTTTCTGGAGTGAAAAACTTGCCAGTGTAAGCAGCGAACACATTATCACAACTGATGACGGTTCGGTTGGTCGAAAAGGATTGGTAACCGAACCGCTTTTGGAACTTCTAAAACAAAACTCAGCCGGCACGCTTACACCCGCTGTTGGATGTGTTTACACCATTGGGCCGGCAATTATGATGAAGTTCTGCGCCGAAACGTGCAGACCGTTCGGAATTAAAACAATTGCGAGCTTGAACTCCGTAATGATTGACGGAACCGGCATGTGTGGCGGTTGCCGAGTCAAAATTGGCAACGAAACAAAGTTCACTTGTGTTGACGGCCCTGAATTCGACGCTTTGGCTGTTGATTGGGATATTGTGTTAGCCAGACATAAAATGTACCACTGCGAGGAAAAATGCGCACTTCAGCAGTACACACAGAATGAAACGAATTAACCTTACCGAAGAAAAGCTCGAAAAAATGATTTTCGGCAATAAATGGCGTTCCCGACTCATTGGAACTGCGCTTCTTGTCGGTTCTGTTTTTTTTTGGCCTATCACGTTTGCGGTAATATTTTTCTTTGCACAACTTCCGAAACTGGCTTGTGAATTGTTCGAAATGCCGGAAATCATCGGCATTGTGCTGTTTTACATTATTTTCGTTTCGTCTATTATAACGATAATTTATCTCGGGTTTCGTAGAGATGCTGGCGTTTTCGACTCTTACGCAACGGGCGAAAATCCGTTCACCGATCTCCTCGGAGCCAGAAATATCGGTTCCAGCTTAGTTGGCGCACGGTTCGCGATAATGTGGGAGGTGATTTTAATCGCACCAATAGCGACTCGTGAAGGAATACATTTTCTTTTTGGAGAGAAACACGGCAAAACAGTCGAAATCGTGCCAATTGCGGTTCGGCTGTACAAAGAACTGTGCAAGCGGGATAATTGGGTGACGCTTGACGAAAAGCAGACTCAATTGGAGTCCGCGGCTTTGCTTTTGCACAAACACGACTTGATTCGGCTTAACAGGAATCAGTTTGGTAAACTCGAAGTTTGCGCACCAGGTGACCATTTCTGATAATGCTAAGCGACTGAATAATTTTTCCATTTGAGAAATGTTCGAAGGCTTAAGGCTCAACTTTAATTTTGTCAATTTTACATGCTAACTGACGCATAATCAGCTTTTTAGTACTCGCAAAAAAGCAAATAGTCTAAAAATCCGTAAACAGGTAACTCAAATTTGCTTAAAGTTAAATAAAATTTTTCACGGTGGGGGTTGAACTTTACAAAAAGATAGTCAAAATGAGGGCCTTATTATTTCCTCAGTCCGGTAATCCTAGCACTGCGGGCAGCCCAGTTTTTGCTCAAATTGAGTCTGGAGCAAACACAAGGAATCAAGTAAGTTTTTTCTCCGCAGAAAAACAGGAAATATTGCATAATCAAATAGTCGTTCGGGCGACGAACCCCAATACGGCACAGGTCAAATCAAGAAAATCTGTAGGTGTATTTCGATGGAAGTTGAAACTTTAACAGTCGAGCTGCGTGAGTCGCTCGGAAAAAGACGGAACAGGCGATTACGAGAAGGCGGAAAAATTCCGGCTGTAATTTACGGACATAAAGCTGCCAATATTAGTCTGGTACTGCAAGCAGAAGAAGTTTACGCTGCAGTGCGTCGTGGCAGCCGTTTCGTTCAGCTTAAAGGAAGCATTAACGAAAAGGCCATTATAAAAGAATGCCAATGGGACGTCTGGGGCCAGGAAATTAAGCACATCGACTTTGCACGTGTAAGTGAACACGAAAAAGTCAACGTAAACGTCGCTATTGAACTTCGTGGTGAAGCACCCGGTACAAAAGAAGGTGGTGTTGTTAAACACGTTCTTCATCAGGTCGACCTCGAATGCGAAGCGGCTTACGTCCCTGAAGCTGTTGTTGTTAACATTAACAACCTCGGTTTCAACCAATCAATTTGCGTTAGCGACCTTGAATTGCCGCAAGGTGCCAAGGCGTTAATTGACCCCGCTACAGTTGTTGTAAGCTGTAACGCAGCCGTTGAGGTTTCCGAAGAATCTGAAGCCGCAGGCGAAAACGAACCGGAAGTCATTGGACGCAAGAAGTCCGAAGAGGAAGGCGAATAAATTAAGCCGAATCAGGGATTTCCCCAAATTGAGGTTTCCGTATGAAAATAGTCGTCGGACTTGGAAATCCAGGCACGAAATATCGTGCTAACAGACATAATGTCGGCTATTTGATTCTCGCTGAGTTTGCACAAAAGTACGCAACTGGTCGAGCAAAATCAAAGTTCCACGCCGATGTAATGGAAGTTCAAGTCAACGGAGAACAGGTGTTATTGGTTTGTCCGACGACCTATATGAATAACAGCGGACTTAGCGTTTCAGAAGCAACGAGATTTTATAAGGTTACGCCGGAAAATATCCTTGTTGTTTGCGATGACATGAATATTCCTTTCGCTCGCCTAAGATTGCGAGCTGAAGGAAGTTATGGTGGTCAAAAAGGGCTACAAGACATTATTCGAGTGTTAGGGACAGATAAATTTCCAAGACTTCGGTTTGGTATTGGCAGGCCACCTGAATATATTGATCCTGCGGATTACGTTCTCTCAAACTTTAATGCAGAGGAACAGAAAACACTTCCAGGTTCATTACGACTTGCCGCAGAAGCAGTTGAGTTGTTTATTAAGTCGGGAATTTCCGAAGCAATGAACAAATTTAACGCATAATTTTTGCACGATTTAGAAATCAAGTTTTATTTGGAGCGGTTAGACCGCTAGGAGTTGTATTTTGGCTACAATTAATGTTTATGAAGGTTTGTTCATTTTGGATTCCGATCTTTACGCTCGTAATCCGGAAGATGTGTCCGGCCAGATTGATAAATTTATTGCACAATGTGACGGCGAAGTATTAGTAAGCCGCCTTTGGGAAGAACGCAAATTGGCTTATCCAATCAAAGGACACAAACGTGGAACGTACTGGTTGACTTACTTCCGTTTAGACGCTGCAAAAGTCAAGGAAATCAACAGACAATTCCAAATCAGTGATGGAATTATCCGCTTCCTGTTCCTCAAAGTCGATCCCAGACTTGTAGAAACACTGGTCGAACACGCCAAAGCAGGTCCAGTGCGTCCAACCACTGAAATCACAGACAGTGCCGAAGCACAAGGCACAGATGTGTACGAAGATGACGACATTGATACTGACGAAATACCATCAGTAACAGAAATTTAGAAGTTTGCGGCTTTACTGTTTAGTATTATCTCTGCTATAGTTGAGATATACTTTACGTCGTCAGAGTTTTGCTGTTTGCACATTTTGTGACCCATGCTTTTCCGAAGGGTAAAGCAAGGTAAATGTGATTAGTGACAAAGAATAGTAAAAAAATCTGATTGGTACACAAATTTATTAATCCACACCCATATAAATACATTATGGCAAGTTTTAATCGAGTTGTTTTGTTGGGTAACCTTACTCGTGATCCAGAATGTAGATATATTCCCAGTGGAACCGCAGTTGCAGACATTTGCATCGCAGTAAACGACCGAAAAAAAACAGCTACAGGTGAGTGGGTCGAAGAGACTACTTTTGTTGACATCACACTTTGGGGTAGACAAGCAGAGATTGCTTCTGAATACCTTGCAAAAGGAGCACCTGTTTTAATTGAAGGTCGTTTAAAACTTGATACATGGGAAGCTGAAGGACAAAAACGTTCCAAGTTGAAAGTAGTTGGCGAAAGACTTCAGTTGTTAGGACGTGTTGGTGAAGGTTCTGGTAAATCTTCAAATGCCGGTCAACAGCAACGACCAGCTTCGAATTCATACGAAGATATTGCGAGTAATTCATCCTACGAAGACATCCCGTTCTAGTATACTGTCGCCCGGCATAAACTGCATGTTTTCCAATGTAGGGTAAGCTGAAGATAATCAGCATCAAACATTGAAAAACTCGGAAAAGAAGCCGACCAACGGGAGGCGGAACACTTCACGCGAAGCGCACCGCCCTTACCGGGCTCCGGTATAGAATATTGACCGCATTGTTTTCTGTTTTATTGTACAAAACGTAGATTATATTATTTAACAATGACACTAGCAGTAAGAAATAAGAGTGAGAGGAAGTTACGACGTCAAGGTTTGGGCAAACGTCTCCCAACCGGTCCAAGTGGCGGAGTACAGTTATTGTTGATTCAAACAGTTGATCCGCTTGGTAAGCAAGGTGACATTGTTGAAGTAAAGCCAGGTTACGCAAATAATTACCTTATTCCACAAGGTTTGGCTACGATTGCTACCGACCACCACAAGAGAATGGTCGAAAAGCATAAAGCGAAACTTATGGAAATCCACAAAAAACGTCTTGCTGGTCTGCAGTCGCTCGCTGAAGAACTCAAGAAGAAGAGTGTTTCAATCGAAGCAAACGCAAACGAAGAAGGACATCTTTACGGTTCTGTTGGACCAGAAGAAATCGTTAAAGCTCTCCGTGTTGACGGAATGGTGCTCACAAATGATCAGATTCGTTTAAGTGGTCCGCTGAAAGAACTCGGTCTCTACACAGTTCGTGTTTACCTCGGTCACGACATTGAAAGCGAAATCAAAGTCTGGGTAGTTCCTGCTGTCACGGAAAGCAAGTAGTATACAGACAAATTTGCATTTTGTCGATTATGTTTACCGCTGATCCTAGATCAGCGATTAGCATGACATTTCTTACAAGGTAGTTCAGTTTCACCGAAAGTCGCTCCACTTTTGGTGAAACTGAATTACCTGATTTTTTTAATGTAATGTTTTCTTGAAATTTCTATTTCTGCAACTAAGCAGTAAATTTCAGTCGAAAAAGATTGAGAGCTCTTTTTGTATAAAGGTCGTCGATTATTGCAGGGTGACCTCCGAATGGAAATGATTCTGTGACAACTTCAATTCTTTCGTGTCCGTTCAAATTCTGATTTTGCGTCACGATTTGATC
>JBOFQC010000124.1:0-8506 GCA_051660725.1 Thermoguttaceae bacterium | reverse complement strand
ATATGGGTACGGACTCTGGTATTGATAATACGGGTTCTGTATACCCTGATATTGCGAATATTGCGACACATACTGGTTAGAGTATGGGTTCTGGTACTGATTAAAATATCCGCTATGTAACTGGTTTTGGTATTGAAACTGATTCTGCCCGGTTGCGCCGAGCTGGTTACCGTACGACGCAAAAGCGATATTCTGCGGCGTCTGATTTGAGTAACCGTAAAACGGATACGTCATGTACGGATTATAATAGCCACTTGGCAAACCCGGATATTGCGAACCCTGCTGATACGCTGCCGCTCCGTATGTCGAGTCGTATAACTGCGAATTTTGTTGTGTATATTGTTGCGTGTATGGCTGGTTTGGATAAGCGTTAAAACCCGCCGCACTATTTGAGGTTGAATTCGTATAATTCCCGAACGGAGAACTCAAGCCCGCTAAATCCCCAAAATTTGATACGGGATTTACGTCTGATTCGAGCGGAAATGTCGGGATTTCTTGTTGATTTTGTTGCTGAGACTGAGATAACCGGGTCGGTGTTACTCGAGATTGTTGCAGTGATAATTGTTTACGATTACCATTACCCTCTTTCTCGTTCGCGGCATTTGGACTTTTCGAACTTTCTGTATCATCCATAACGGTGAGGTTAGGAAGTTTGACATCATCAGTTTCGTCGAAACTTTCATCCGAATTTTCATCTAAATCGTCATAATCTTGTTCTTGATACTGGTTACTTCTTTTTATATCAAGACTAGAGTTACGGGGTGTGTAATAATTTTCTTCGTCTTCGGCAGAAATATTTTCCAAATCGCTTTCCGAGTCGTTTTCACTTTCCTCGCCGTTTTCCAGAATCGATTTGTGAATTTGTACCGCTTGCTCAATAACGGCGTCCGCTCCTTCATCAGCGGAGGCAAGTTGAATCAAGGAACTTTTTTCTGCTGTTTTAACTTTGTTTCCGTACGAAGTTTTCTTTTGGCTCTCGTTTGGCGAAGTTTTCGGACGTACTGGAACCGGCCTTGTCGGCAAAAGAGCTTTTTGGGGTGTCGCAGCTTGTGCGTTTACTTTTGAACTGGTGGCAAAACATATACTTAATATAATGAATAATGACAGGCTCGCCAAAACCAACCGTACAAAAATCGGACGACCTACCAGCTGACTGACCGGTATTCGTTTAGAAAAACTATGTGTGTTACGGTTATGATTCATTATCGTATATACCGCTCAAACGGTATTCTTATACGCTTCGCAGAAAGTGTTTAAACCTTCCTTTTTGGTCGTCTCGGCACAAACACAACACTGAAATAAACTCCATGTTGGTTAAATCTGTACACAAGCTACTGGGATTTGGAGAGGAGTATGCGAAATGAATCTTTTTGTGTCAAGAGCAAAAATTCTCAATTCCAGAATCATACCGTAGTACGGCATGGCGTTATAAATACGGATTATACGTTTTTTCCTGGCCAACCGTTGTATGCGGCCCATGACCGGGAAACAAAACCGTGTCGTCCGGCAATGTAAGAATTTTCGATTTTATTCCGGAAATGAGATTTTCGGGGTTTCCGTCCGGGAAATCGCTTCTTCCGACACTTCCGGCGAAAATAATATCACCGACGAAAACTTCGAGCGGCTCGGATTCCTTGAGAATATAAGCGAGGTGGCCTCTGCTGTGTCCCGGAATTTTAAGCGGTAAAAATTTCAGGTCGGCAACTTCAAATTCTTCATTTTCTTCGAGAATTCGACTTGCCGGATTAACAGAAAGTGGGAATCCGAAAGCAAAAGAAAGATTTTGTTCCGGGTCAATTAATTTTTCAGCTTCTTCACGACTTGCGTAAATCTCGCAGTTTGGCCATTTTGACATTAATTTCACTATTCCACCAACGTGGTCGTAATGTCCGTGTGTTACGAGGATAGCGACAGGGGTCAGTTGTTTTTCATCTAAAATCTGAAAAAGTTCCCTTATGTCACATCCTGGATCAACAACAACGCATTCCTTATTATCGTGAGAATGAATGATATAGGTATTTTCCTCGACAATTGCTGAAATTGCTGGATAAATAACAGCTTCCGATTTTTCTTTTTTTCTCATTTTTTTGTGTTTTGACGTTTTTCTTGAATTTGGTCTCCACAATTTTACGTATCTATGATAAAATATCCTATCTATTTACATTATACATTTTTTTACATTAGAAGAAATCCCCATACTTGTGTTGTTATACTTAAAATAATGGAGATAATACAATAAAAAAAGCGATACTCAGCATTATGTGAAGGTACCAACGAGGAACTATAACATTTTGTATTGCATTTCGCGCGAAAAATAGAATTTAGGAAGAATAATGAAAAGGACAGCTATAACAATTGTAGGGACATGTGTATTTTTGGCAGCTTCATCAATTTACGCCCAAACAAATCAAGGCGAGAACGGCACAGCAGTTGCAAGCCGTATACCGACGTCATCAACAACGCCGCAAACAAATGAACACCCTTTGGTTCCGGTAATCAATTGGGCCAAAAACGGACGACCTGAAATCGCAAAAATCAAAGACTACACCGCAATCTTGACCAAACAAGAAAACATTGACGGGGTTATTCAGGATGCACAAGTAATGGATATCAAGGTCAGACACGAACCTTTCAGTGTATACCTTAAATTCCGTTATCCCAAAGTTGATGCTGGCAAAGAAGTAATTTATATCGAAGGACAAAATGACGGGAAACTTCTCGCTCACGGTGTCGGATTACAAAAAGCTGCCGGTACATTAAAACTTGATCCGCTTGGAATGTTGGCAATGAAAGGCAACAAGTACCCGATCACAGAAATCGGCGTCCTTAACCTAATCGACAAATTGGTCGAAGTCGGCGAAAAAGACGTCAAATACGGCGAATGCAACGTCGAATATACAGAAGGCGTTAAAATGGGTGACCGTGAATGCACAATGATTAAAGTTACTCACCCTGTGCCGCGCAAAAATTTCCGATTCCACATCGCCCGGGTTTTTGTTGACAACGAGTTGAATTTGCCGATTCGGTACGATTCGTTTGATTGGCCGACAAAAGAAGGTGAAGAACCGATTGTTTTGGAAGTTTACACCTACCAGAAACTGCAATTAAACGTCGGACTAACAGACGAAGATTTCAGCACAAAGAATTCGAAGTACGATTTCTCGAAATAATACTTTATCTCTGTATCTGCTTATTCGAGCGAGCCGTAACAAAAGCGAGCCGCCAACGTCAGTTGGCGGGTAAACATAATCGCCAAATTTAAATTTGGCTGTGTGATACTAAAACCGCAGCCATTTTCTTGGTTTGAAGCCGGGAAGTTTTCCAATCTTAGTTGCCGACCAAAGAGCTTGCGGCACTCTTAAAACCGAAAAGTAAATTGTCGGCGAATACGCAACTTCGTAAGTTAGCACAGCGTCCGGACCTGATTTTATTGCCGAGCTAATTATTTGCGGTGCCATTGAATTTGGCAGTTCGTCGGCGTAAGGTTCGAGAAGCATTGCGAGTTCATAAGCCGAAAACACAAATGTTGTCCTCGGTAATGGTCCAGTTTTTTTCAACTGAAGAATAGCGTTTTTCAGATCGTCAAGAACTTGCGGTGTCAACCCGGCAGCGAAACATACCCTGTCTTCTTTTAACGCAATGTAAATGTGTAGCGTCTCCTCTTGTAAGGATTTCGGTATCATATTATTTTTGTCAATATTTTTGAGCGGCAATAATATTTTAGATATTCTGAATTTTTCAAAACTAGAAGAATTCAAAAACACTTTGTCCCGCAAATGAGCAGATTCCGGCTCGGTGTTAATTTTCATCTGAGCACCGTTTAAAATCTGAGCAATCTGGTCGCCGCCGATTATTTCTGCCGCACCAATGAAACGACCTCCTTGCTCGAAAGTAAAAGCCGTGTTCACAACGCCCCGGTCAATATTCTGGTGCATTATACCAGCCAATTTACGAATGGATTCGATTTCCAACTGGTCTTTTGTGTTTTCAATTGCTGTTGAAATTGTGGAGTCAAGCGTGTTATTAAAATACGAGCCAATAGCGCCGGAAAACGCGCTGGCCAAATTACCTGGCGTTTTTGCTGAAGTAGTTGCCGAAGCGGAATCTGATTGGGCAACCTGAGTCTTGGGCGTTTCTTTTTCGTCATTTGGCACGTCATTTGTATTTTTATATGCACTAGGATTTTTATTTGCGTCACTGCCAACAGCGGCGTTGGCGACACCATTTTGTGTTTGAGTATCACTTTCGGTCTCTTTTCCGTCACTATTTGCTTTCTTTCCTTCCCGGCGTTCTGCTTGCTTTTGCATGGTTTTTTGCTCGATATCGTTAAAAAGATAACGAGTAAAAGCGTGAGCGGCACGTTTTTGCGGCTCCAAAAGTTCGTCCGAAGCAATTCCCGCGAATACAGCTCCGCGAGGTTTGTAGAAACTGCGAACCGTACACTGACGATTCATCTGCCTTTGAAAGTATTTTGACAGCTGCCCACCTGGTGCCACCCACAACACGGTTTCAAGCGTGATTTCACCAGTTGCGTCATTTGACTTTACACCTCTGAAAAGCGTGTACGATTCGTTGACAAGCATTCTTCCGTAAGCAATTGCGCCGGCTACGACCTCTTTTTGTTCGACACCAAGTTTGGCTTTTTTCGGGTCGGAAAATGCGTTGACAATTTCACCAATTGTGAGTAGTCCGTTACCGAGAGTTCTAACCAAACCGGTCATGTTTATGTAGTCGGAAATTATATACTTCCCGTGATTCGGACGAAAAGGCATTTGCGCAACGTCGGTTTGTTGGTCATCAGTTTGCGGCATTTGCGGAATATCAAGTTTCGGCAAATAAATCGTCGGATCATTCGGTAAAACGTCAATTAAATTACGTGGTATCATGTATCCCCATTTTCCTTTTTGCACAACAACGGAGTCTGCAGGCAATTTAACGAACGGGTTTTCACCGAGCGGTGTCCAACGGATACCGTTTTCTTCGTGAACCGCCACTTGATTCGGAGCAATTTCACGGCCAAATTTTCCCAAAAACTTATACGCAACGGTTTTTTCAGAGGTTGCGTCCTGTCCAATATTCAGCGGCATGAAAACCAGCGGAAAATAATTTGCTCCGTCTGTCAGCATTACGAAACCAGACGGACGGCTCTGGTCAAGAAAGTCGTACTGAGTCATCTCGGAGTCCGATTTTATTTCGGCGTACAATTCAGTGGTGTCGGTCCCTTCCGCAATTCTTTTTAATGTGGCGTCAAGATCGTTCAAATTATCGAGCGAAAGAACGTAAGCGGCCTGCATCTGGTCCAACGGAACTTGCGGCTGCATTGTGAAATTTGTAACTTGATCTGTGACCAAACCTCGCAGAGCGTTCAGAACAGGCCGATCTGGCTGTGACGGGTCGGACTGTCCATTATCCGCTCCTTGTGAACCGGCTTTATTCAGTTCCTGCTGTAAAAGCTGCATTCCTTGCTGCAACCCCTGCTTCAAGGCGGGCCGATCCTGTATTACTGGTCGGTTACCAGGGCGAAATCGCTGGGCTTGAGCCGGTGTAGCTGATATGAAACAGAATATTAACGCCAGAAATAATGGCGCTATTACGACTATTTTTTTATTGGTGTTCATTTGCATATCTTTTCCCTAATTGATATTACGTTGTGTTTAACCGCGACGTTTCCAGACTTTATCCCTACATGCTGCTAAGAATCAGCAAACTTATTGTAGTCTCATGCGTAATACAGAGGAACCCGGGGCAACGGGTACTCAAATCGCCTGCATTTTCTCTGACTTGTTGAAAAGTCCAATTTATGATATATTTATTTGAGAAATAATTTTTCCCCAACCGATTTTTTTAACTTAAATTTATGACCCCCAAAGATTGTATTTTATCCGCCCTTAAACGTCAAAAACCTGGCCGCGTTCCGATTTTCGAGTGGTTTATCGACCAAACCGTAATGGAAGCACTTGCCGGTTCAAGTGATCCAATTGAAGTTACTGAGATTCTCGACCTCGACGCAGTAAATGTCAGGGCCGATTATGAAAAAAAATGGATAGATGACGCAACTTACACCGACGAATGGGGTATTATCAAGAAACTTACCGGCGACGTTCTTGCCGCTTCAATGTCGCATCCGATTCCAGAGCTGGCAAATCACAGCAGTTTCGAGTTTCCCAAAGCAGACGCACCGGGCAGATTCAAAACACTGGAACGAGCTTTGAACAAATTCGGTGACAAGCGAGCTGTCGTGTTTAATTTACGCGACGGATTTTCCGACATGCGTGACCTTCTCGGTTATCAAGAAGCGCTCATGGGCGTACTTTTGGACAAGGAATCGTACACGGACCTGCTCAAACGGGTAGTGGAATACAATCTGGCTTTAGCGGAACTTGCGGTCAAAAGGTACGGCATACAAATCGTGGCAACAACCGACGACGTTTGCACGGCAAATGGTCCGTTGTTTTCGCCAAAAGCGTATAAAGATGTCATTTATCCGGCGTTTTACGATGTAATGCAGGGCTATAAAAGTCTTGGATTACTCACAATCAAACACTGTGATGGCGATATAAGGCCGTTTTTGGACCTCTGGTTGGAAGCCGGAATTGACTGTCTTGATCCGATTGATCCCGGTGCCGGACTTGACATGGGCGAGATGAAAGCGAAATACGGCGACAGAATCTGCTTGAAAGGAAACATCGACTGCACCGGTAATTTATGCAACGGCACTCCGGAACAAGTGGCAGAAGAGGTCCGAGTCTGCATTGAAAAAGGAAAAGGTAAGGAAGGCGGCCTTATCGTTTCTTCCAGCAACACCATTCACCGTGGTGTCAAGCCTGAAAACTTCCGTGCGATGATTGACGCGGTTAGAAAATCATAAAAAATTTTTTCATTCCTGTAAACCGCCGAGGAACCTGCCGTTTAGGCATAAAATTAGTCGGTGTGCAACGCCGAACAGGGTCCGGCGGCTAACATTTAATACCGCAAAAATTTCCTGACGCCCAGCACTAAAGTATAATTACCAAGGAGCAAAACATGAAAATTTCAAGACGTTCATTTGTTAGTAGTGCAATTGGTGCCGGCGTGCTGGCCGGAACGACGAACCTTGCGTTTGCTCAGCAGGAAAAAATCGCCGGTTTTGATGACACCAAAACCGACATTGACAAGAGCAAAACATGGCAACCGATTTCTGATCGGAAAATAAAAATGGGACTGGTCGGATTCGGCTTGTGTCAGTTTTCTGCAGCGTTCGGACTACAAAATCATCCGAACGTGGAAGTTGTTGCCGTCAGCGATTTGATACCAGAACGGTGCGCCGCTCTGTCAGAAACTGTAAAATGTCCGAAAACCTATCCGTCACTGGAAGAAATGGTTAAAGACAAGGAAATCGAAGCGATTTTTGTAGCTACAGACGCTCCGAGCCACGCTAAACATTGCATTAATGTATTAAATCACGGCAAACATGTCGCTACTGCCGTGCCAGCCATGTATGGGAACCTCGAAGAAGCCGATCAGCTTTTCGAAACCGTAAAAAAATCAGGTCTGAACTACATGATGTTCGAAACTTCAGTTTTCCACGACAACTGCTACGCAATGCGGACGATTTACAACGCCGGCGGATTCGGAAAACTTGTTTTTTCTGAAGGTGAGTATTTCCATTACTTCTGTACGCCGCTTGATTCGTACAACGGTTGGCGAATTGGCTTACCGCCGCAGTTTTATCCGACACATTCAAACGCTTATTACATTGGTGTCACTGGCAAAAGTTTTACCGAGGTTTCGTGTATGGGTTTTCGCAGCAATATCGAAGCATTCGATCCGAAAAACAACCGTTACGCCAACCCATTCAGCTCCGAAATTGCCCTGTTTCGTACAAGTGAAGGTGGAAGTGCCCGCATGGCTGTCGCTTGGGACACTCCCGGTATCGGAGCCGAAAACGGTAGAGTTCACGGTGAAAAAGGTTCGTTCATCAATGAATTTGCCGGTTTGACGGAAGCGACGAATTTAGTCGCACAACTTAACTTAAAGAAACCACCGCTGCCGCCAACCGTTGATCCAGGCGGACACGGCGGTTCGCACGGCTATCTCGGAAACGAATTTGTCGAGTCTATTTTACTCAACCGAAAACCATTGGTTGACATTGCAACCGCACTGAATATGTCTGTGCCCGGCACGATTGCTCACTTCTCGGCACTCAAAGACGGCGAATTGATGAAAATTCCGCAGTATGCGTTTTGATACAGGAGATAGGAGATAGGAGATAGATAATTTCGAATCACCTGTTCACCTACTCACCTAACTCCTCAATTTTACTGTGAGCGGTTACGCTTTTTAATTATTCGCCTTGAATAATAGTGCGGTAAAGTTTTTGGAGTTCATTTACGACTTCCAACATTTCAGCGACTTTAGCGTCATATTTTGCGGCGTTGTCTTGTTCGGATTTCATTTTCGCCCGTAAACCTGTCTGGAGCATCTCATTTGTCGTTTTATCCAGTTCATCTTTATACTCGTCGCTTTT
>JBOFQC010000123.1:0-5529 GCA_051660725.1 Thermoguttaceae bacterium | reverse complement strand
CGGCAAGAAGTTTCTGAAAAAGATATTTCAGACCGAAAGTGTGTCGTCGAACTTTACGGCGCACATCATTTCCGACGCTTTTCTGCGAAAGAAGATATTCCAGAATTACAAGCAGAAAAATCCGATTCTCAGCGAGCATTTTGGAAGTGATGTGCAGAACACGAACCAATTTTTCTTTTGCGGACCAATCTTTTCTAAAAAGTACCTTTTCAACCATTGCGTTTATTTTGCCGGTCGCAAGTTTTATTGCGTAGTTGAAAATCTGTTCTTTACTGTGAAAATATTTATAAATTGTGGTCCTTGAAATTCCGCACCTGTCAGCTATCTTTTGGTACGTAACCCCATCGTAACCGCTTTCCGCAAACAGAGAAAAAGCGTGTTCCAAGATTGTCAGACGGCGTTGATCGTGATCTACATTTATTACCATTATACAGTGAGCGGTTTAAATTTCCCGTTCATAATACAGTAGCTTTGCATCGCAAAGCGTTTTTCGAGGCCGAAGGCTATTGCCAATGCCGGCTCGGCATAATATACACTTTTTTTGAGAAAACGAAACACCAGTTTCGTCAGCAGAGATGCCGATTCAATATATTAAACGGTTCCAAATGGTTTATAACTTGGTAAAAAAACCGCTCGAATCGGCGGTTTTGCCTGTGGAATATGTTTGGATTCCGTGGTCGCCAGAACATCTTGAAACCCATGCCAGCGTCAAATATCACGGTTTTCGTGATAATATGGATTCTCGAATATTTCCTTCTTTTAGTTCTCTTGAAAGTTGTCGGCGATTAATGGACGTGATATCCACTCGGAAAGGTTTTTTGCCTGGAACCACTTGGTTAATCGCTAAAGTTCCTTCACAAACAAATATCGAAGCGGATATAATATTGAAATCGGAAGCGAAACTGGAGTATTGCGCCACAATTCAGGGGCTTCAACATTCTCCAGAATTAGGGGGAATTCAAAACGTCGCCGTGCTGCCCGAACATCGTGGAATTGGACTCGGCCAAGCACTTCTTCTAAAATGTCTGGCTGGATTCAAAAAATCAGGTGTCCGAAGAGTTTCCCTCGAAGTCACTGCCGATAATCTTGTTGCCGTTAAACTTTACCAAAAAGTTGGTTTTGAAATGGTACAAACCGTCTACAAAGCGAGTATGGCTGAAAGACTTGATTTCTAGCCAGTACCAGAGCCGAGCTGAATTTTTTACCGCCTTAGCCACGAAACCCTCTATCTTAACTAATCGGAACAGTCTAACGGCAAAAAAATGGTTTATGCAGAACTCCGAAAAAAATAGTAAAAAAGCCGAAAGGTTGCGAGCAAAAGTAGCCGATGTAACGTGTGTCAGCGGGAGTAACAAACAAAAACATGAAACTGCTGAAAATAATGTGTACGGAATAGTAACACAACGAAATTTTTACCATGCGTAGTCATTGACCGCAGTTTTATTTGCTTTACCCTACGGGAAAAGCAAGAGTATACAAAGTTAGTAAACTGCAACACTTTGACCTTATGCAATTATAGATATTTTTTACGAATCCCAGGGGGGGAATAGTCCGTGGCAATGATGCGAGTTGTTGCCCGGACTTCTATATTTTTAAACTTCTTGTTTCATCTCTTATTATCAAAACGGTAATTTTATCTTCTTGGTTATTGTTTTTCCAATTTGGTTATTGTTTTTCCAATAATTAGTGTGTATAGTATACCGAAGCCGGTATGGGCGTGAGCCTTCGGCCTCGAAAAACGCCTTGCGTTGCAAGGCTTAATTATTTTTGAGACGGGAATTTTAAACAGTCCCCAGCATAAAGTTCTTGGTGGGTAAGGAAAAACGGTCTCAACCTGTAAAACTTACCCCATTAGATTAAGTAACATCACAAGGAAACTAAAGGAGATCGAATCATGAAGCGTAGAGAATTCTTTACCGTCGCAGGTGCCGCAGGGATTGCTGCTTCCGCACTTTCAACAGCCGACGCACAGCAGGGACAACGACCAGCCCGTGAAGGGCGTAGTGGACGTGGTTCCAGACAAAGCCGAAAAAGTTATATTGAACTCGTCACATATACCACCGCAAATCTTGACAAAAAAGAGCAGCTTATTAAATATCTTGACGAAAAATCGGTTCCGGCTCACAACCGAATCGGAATCAAACCGGTTGGCGTATTCTACACAAATAAGGAAATCAACGACGGAAAAGAAGATTTCGGTCTAAACGTGTTCATGTTACTGGAACACAAAAACCTTGATTCGCTCACAAACAAAGCGGCGAAGCTGCTCGAAGACAAGGAATTTATTAATGACAACCCGGCCCATACCTCGCCAATGAATGAGCCGCTTTACACGGAATTGAAGTCGACTCTCATGTACGGGTTCGATCTCTGCCCGGTAATTGAAGTGCCGACCAGTGATCCTGACCGTATTTTCCAGCTCCGTTTTTACAAGAGCTACAACTTGGACCGCAACGCCGCCAAAGTACACATGTTCGACGTCGGCGGTGAACTCGCGTTGTTTCGTAAAAGCAAAATGAATCCGGTATTCTTCGGCACGACACTTTACGGCGATTATATGCCGAACCTTACTTACATGCTTGGATTCGATAACATTGAAGCGAAAAATGCCGCTTGGAAAACTTTCGTCGAATCCCCGGAATGGGAAAAAATGAAAAACGATCCGTTGTACAAAGATACAGCGAACTCAATCGTGAACATTATGCTCAAACCGTCAAAAGGTTCGCAGATTTAGTAGTAGACGTTAGACATCAGAAATTATGCTGTCGCCCGGCATAAACTGCATGTTTTCCAATTTAGGGTAAGCTGAAGATAATCAGGATTAAACATTGAAAAACTCGGAAAAGGAGCCGACCAACGGGAGGCGGAACACTTCACGCGAAGCGCACCGCCTATACCGGGCTCCGGTATAGATTTCAGATGTTTGAATAAGTTTACCCGGGGAATTACGTCCCCGGCTCGCTATTAAATGATTCGCACGGCATTGGTTTACACTTCTATCCATTCGTATTCTTCTTCGGGGTCGTACGATTCGTCGTATTCGTAATCATCTTCTTCTTCGTATTCGTCTTCCGAAGACTCCTCTTCATCATAATATTCCTCTTCCTCGTATTCTTCATCCTCTTCTTCGGTGTACTCGTCTACTATTTCTTCTTCATACTCTTCTTCCTCTTCGTGTTCCTCCTCAGGATAATGCTCTTCGCTTGGAGGTTGGACTTTGTTCTTCTTGGACTTGGATTTACCCGGCGGTTGCAGGTCGAGCTTGATTTCCTGCAGTTTGGGGACGATTATGTTCGGATTCTTTGCAGAATCGGATGATTTCGCGGCTCGGCTCTCTTTTTGTGCAGATTTAGCTTGTTTCTCCTGAGCCAGCTTTTCCTGTGCCGCTCTTTCTTCCTCGGCACGTAGTTCCTCTTGGCGGCGTTTCCACTCGCTAAGCGACATTGTAACTTCACGAGCTTGCGAACCTTTATATCCGCCTACGATTCCTTCCTCGGCCATGCAGTCAATCATTCGTGCAGCTCTTGAATAACCGACACTGAACTTCCGTTGAAGAAGCGATAAACTGCCGCGTCCTTCACGAATAACGTATTCAACCGCTTTGTCATACAGCGGGTCACGACCACCTTTGATAGTTTCTTCGCTTTCTTCTTCCTCGCCTTCAATTTTCAAAGAAACGAGTTCTTCTGCGTATTCCGGTTCGTCTGTGCCGACTACTTGTATTATTTTTTCGATTTCGGCGTCACTTACGTAAGTGCCTTGTCCGCGTATCACTTGACTGGTGCCCGGTTTCAGGAAGAGCATGTCACCGTTTCCGAGCAATTTTTCGGCTCCGTTTCTGTCAAGCACGACTTGGCTGTCACTTCGGCTGGCCACTTCAAACGCGATTCTAGCCGGCAAGTTCGACTTGATTAATCCGGTAAGAATGTCAACGGTTGGTTTTTGAGTCGCTAATACAAGGT
The DNA here is from genome assembly GCA_051660725.1 of Thermoguttaceae bacterium. GTDB lineage: Bacteria > Planctomycetota > Planctomycetia > Pirellulales > Thermoguttaceae > JAVBSX01. The sequence goes on along the minus strand of JBOFQC010000123.1, from coordinate 1,567 downwards.
GTATTCCAACAGCACGGCTTTTTTGCGCAAGTCGAATAATATGCGTTTCGACCTCTTTCGCACTGGACATCATCAGGTCGGCCATTTCGTCGGCAACGATTACCATGTACGGAAGCGAATGCGGCAAGTTAAGCCACTCCTCCTCCGACTCCGGCTGGAGCCGCTTGTAAAGTTCGGCCTCGCTCAACTTGTTAAATTCGCTCAATTGTCTGACACCAGCCCGGGCGAGAAGTTGATATCGTTCTTCCATTTTGGTGACAGCCCAGGCAAGAATCGCTTCGGCTTTCCGCATGTCGGTAACAACCGGGTGCATCAGGTGCGGTATCGTTTTGTACGGACTGAGTTCGACCATTTTCGGATCAATTAAAATCATCCGTACTTCGTCCGGCGTCCTCGTCATAAGCATTGAAACGATAAGCGAATTCAAGCAGACGCTTTTTCCGGTTCCGGTTCGTCCTGCAATCAAAAGGTGCGGTAATTTCGTCAAGTCGATTACCATTGGATTACCGGTAACGTCTTGACCGAGATAAACCGGAATGTGCATTGAGTTCGATTTTTCGTGTGTTTCCTCAATTACTTCACGGAGTCGAACAAGTTGCCTATTCTCGTTTGGAATTTCAATGCCAACGGTGTTTTTACCAGGAATCGGAGCGACAATTCGAACAGTCGACACTTTCAGCGCAATTGCCAAGTCGTCGGTCAAACCGAGTATTTTGTTCAGCCGCAAACCTTTTTCGAGTTGGATTTCGAACTGTGCAATTACAGGGCCGGTTTGGATTTCCACCACGCGCACATTGAAACCGAAGTTGAAAAACGCCCGTTCGAGCAGTTTCGCTTGCCTTTTAACCGTGCTTTCGTAGTTTTCGTAATCGAACGGTTCAGGCGGTGTCAAAAGCTCAACGCTTGGTAATGAGTAACGACGTGTGCCCGTTACCGATTCAACTGAACCGTTTGATTCTGCAGTACTGGTTGATCCAGCAGCACTGTTTGTGTTAATACTTTCTTCATAAGAAGCGTTTTCGTAATCAGTTTCCGAGCTTTCGGATTCGTTTTCGTATTCGTGTTCATACGTTTCAGCCGACGATTCGGATTCGTCATGTTTTTTATTTTTGCTTCCAGTGAGCCAACCGAAAATTGATTTTTTGGGCTTGGCTTCGGTTGCAACTTGTGTTTGGTGTTCGTCTTCATAATCTTCGACGTTTCCATCACTTTCATCTATTTCGTCTTCGCTATCTTCATATTCTTCTTCATAATACTCTTCACCTTCGTCTTCATTTTCTGCTTCGTCATCTTCTTCGTATTCTTCATATTCATCTGACTCATCATATTCAGCGTTCTCATCGTATTCGTCTTCGTCATATTCGCCGTTATCTGCTTCACTTTCGTCTTGAACTTCGTCGTCGTTTTCGGTTTCGTAAACGTATTCGTATTTACTCTCAGAAGCAGTTGCCGTTTTTTCTTCAACTTGCGGTTTTATTGCTTTCGTATCACGAACTTCTTGTTCTGCGTTTTGCGAACCATTTTGCGAACCATTTTGTGGTTGTGTACCGTTTGACACCGGCGAAAT
>JBOFQC010000122.1:0-1978 GCA_051660725.1 Thermoguttaceae bacterium | reverse complement strand
ATCGCCGGAAGCAATCACAGCTTTCATGGCACCTAAGTTTCTGATACGACGGGTAATTGCTCTTGTGTCAACTTCACTTACAGCAACAACCTTGTTATTTCTCAAATACTGCTGGAGTGAATATATTGACTGTTGGTGGTACGAATTGCGGCAGTATTCCCGGACGATAAAGCCTCGTACCCATGTTTTAGGAGCTTCATTATCCGTGGAATTAATGCCTGTATTACCTATGTGGGGATGTGTCATCATTACAATTTGTCCGGCGTATGACGGGTCAGTCAGAACTTCCTGATATCCTGTCATTGAGGTATTGAACACAATTTCGCCATTAGCGGCACCGGTATGTCCAAATCCGATTCCTTGATAAACAGAGCCGTCTTCCAAGGCGATAAACCCCGGAGTGTCATTTTTTATATTTAGTTGCATAAAACTTGTATTTGTTGTTTATGTATACTGCTTGATTTTTTTATGAAGTCTGTAATAATAACGCCGATGTGTTATGGGTGATCTTATTAGGTATTATGTTCATTGCATATAATGGAAAAGCAACTCCATACGGAAATTCGAGCGCTGAGTGAAATAAGTTCCGCAGTTGTTCGCGAGCGTAACACCAAAGTGCTTCTTGAAAAAGTGCTTGAAATACTGCATCAGAAAATGGGGATGCTTCGCGGGACATTCACTCTTCGTCACGGTGATACGTTTGAAATCGAAGTTTCGCACGGACTTACTGATTCTGAAAAAAAACGTGGTATTTATAAAATAGGTGAAGGAATTACCGGTTACGTTGCGGAAAGCGGCGTTCCTCAACTTGTTCCAGATATTGCAAAAGATAAGCGATTTCGCAATCTGACTGGTTCCCGTACCGGTCAAAAAAATGTTGCGTTTCTTTGTGTGCCGATTTATTTTATGGAAAAAATCATTGGAACGCTTAGCATTGACCGCAAAATTACTAACGGAGTTGATCTTGACGAGGATTTGCGATTCCTTGAAATTGTTGGAAACCTCACTGCTGAAGCAGTTGGTATTGCCAAAATGGAGCTTGAGGAACGGGAAAGCCTTCTTGAAGAAAATCAACAACTTCGCGCTATCCTGCAGTCTTCGAAGCCGAACGAACCACCCGGTAAATTGGTCGGTAATTGCCGGTCCATGCTGAAGATATATGAGCAGATTCGTCAAGTAGCGACGAGCAACGCGACTGTGTTGATAAGGGGTAGCTCCGGTACCGGCAAAGAACTTGTAGCAAGTGCAATCCACCAACTTAGCCACAGGCGCAATAATCCTTTTGTCGCGTTGAATTGTGCGGCTCTTCCCGAAAGTCTGGTTGAAAGTGAACTTTTTGGACATGAAAAAGGTGCGTTTACAGGAGCAATTGCCCGGCGAATAGGACGTGCTGAAGCAGCGAATGGGGGAACTTTGTTTTTGGATGAAGTTGGCGATTTGACGTTACAAACTCAAGTTAAATTACTGCGTTTTTTACAGGAACGCACATTTTTTCGAGTCGGATGTAACAAAGAACAGAAAAGTGACGTCAGAATTCTGGCGGCGACAAGTCGAAATCTTGAAAATCTCATGGAACAGGGACGTTTTAGAGAGGACTTGTATTATCGACTTAATATATTTCAAATTGCTATTCCAAACCTTTCCAAGCGACGTTGTGATATCATCCTGCTTGCGGAGCATTTTATTAATAAACATAACGAACGTTATGGCAAAAACATAAAGCGTATTTCAACGCCTGCAATAAACATGTTGATGGCGTACCATTGGCCTGGTAATGTTCGTGAATTGGAAAACTGCATTGAACGGGCCGTGCTAACATCAACGGACGAGTGTATCAGGGGACATCATCTTCCGCCTTCGCTCCAAATGGGTAATGGCGGTGTCAACGAAACTAATACCGAAAATGAAAGCACAAATTTCGATGTTTTAGTGGAGTCATTTGAACGTGAACGAATTGTCGAAGCGTTAAAAAAACATG
>JBOFQC010000121.1:0-2221 GCA_051660725.1 Thermoguttaceae bacterium | reverse complement strand
GAGAACTTTTGACGCTGGTATCATCAAATCTACATGTTGATACGCAACATCTTATGTTCTGAATTTCGGACAAACCTGTGATAATATTTAACGACTAGAAAAAATATCGGGTTTTGGCAATATTTTAGGTTTGAATAAGAATGCCGACAAAATAATTCCTGACGATTATTCTGTTTTTACCAAATTTACAGGGTGTGGCGTAAAAGATTTAGGGGGTGTGAGTTAGGAGTTAGAAGTCCGAAGTCTAACGTCCACCCACTACTCGCTTTTTAATCGGACATCAGAAATTCTGAAAATTAGCGATTCGAGAATCAGCTTGGGATCACTTCGGCTTGCCCCTTTCAGATCAAGGTCCGTTTGCAGCAACCACTGCGAAAGTTTCGCGCCGCGGTTTCTGCCGAGTGCTTTTAGTTGCGATTCGGTTTTGGCAAGAAAGAATTTTTTGACGCCTACCTGTTCGAGTGCAGAACTTACAGGGATTTTTTTGCCTCGCTTTTCCGATTCGAGAATCAGTTTTGTCGCTGCCGCAAGTTTACGAAGCGTATAACCGACTTGAGCCAGAATTCCAATCGGGTTTTCGCCTGACATAAAAAGAGCGTCAAGCTGCTTTATCGCTTCAGCCGTTTTACCTGCCAAAGCGAGGTCAAGCATTTCGAAAGTGGTCTTTGTTCGCCATGAACCAACCGCTTCTTCAACGAGTTTAAGCTCGATTTTACCTTTCTCCGGAACCATAAGCGCAAGTTTTGCCAACTCCTGGTCCAACATGCCGAGTTCAGTTCCTACAAGTGACACCAGCAAATCGGCAGCTGCGGTGTCAATTCCGACCTTGTGCGTATGCTTCGCCCATTTCGCAACCCAACTTGGCACCTCTCGTTCAGAAAGCGACGAACAATCCAGCAAAAAACCTGAATCGGCTAACTTTTTATACAGCCTTGTGTTAGACGCAAATGTATTCACCAACACCAAAAGAACTCCGCTTTTGGACGGCTTCTCGGCATATTGTTCAAGCTGCTCACGGTTCTTCGACACAAACGAATCGGCATCTTCAACGACTACGAGTCGCTGCGAACCGCCGAACATTGCGGTTGTTGAAACTTCGTCAAGAATCCGTTTGAATGGCGTCGCGTTTCCGTCAAATCGGGAAAGTGAAAACTCTGCATCTTCTTCACCGAGCACTGTGTCACGCAGCTTCCTGAACGCTAAATGCTTCAAGTACAGCTCTTCACCGAAAAATACGCATACCGACTGCGCCGGATATTTACTCGCATCCCAAAGGTAATCGGTTACGTGGACAGGTTTCATTGTTTTCTGGAGTTAGTTTGCCCCGGAGCCCTGCTCCGGAAGCTAGTGGATACACCGAGCAGGGCTCGGCGGCTAACAGTAATTTACCGTAAAAAAACTTGGCAACGCTACTTCACAACTTTAATCTCCCACGTACCTTCCGTAAACGGTTTGTCTGCGAAATACGTCTCTGAAGTTTTTTCGAGTTCCCACTTGGTGTCAGGAAAAGTTGTAGATAAACCTTTGATATCACTTACGTATTTTTGCGGAATTACAATTTGAATCTCCGCATTAGCAGGAATCGTGACGGTCATTGATAACGAATCTTTAGCGTTTTCGAGTTCGATTTTAATATCACCGTTAATCGTTGGCGTCGACGATTTAATCCACTTCAACATTCCAATTTGCGGACAAATCGTGGCATAAGTTTTGCCGTTTTTAGTCGTCAAATTGTTCAAGCCGGTTGCGTACTGCGAAAGCATTGTCAAACCGCCGCCTGACCAAGCGTGATTTATTGTGCCGCCGCCAAAACCTTCAGCACCAATTCCCCAACCTTCCCAAAGCGTGCTGTACTGATCGTTTTCGACCATTTTCGTAAACCGCTCCTTCAGCCGTGCAAGGGCATCATTTTCGTACCCCATCATAAACAGTGATTCTAACACATACTTTTCCATGTAAGGCGAAGCGTGTTTCTGTTTTTGCAGCACTTTCCGAATTGCAGGGTATTTTTCCTTGTCCGCAAGTCCGGCAATCACGGTCATTGCGTTTGCCCGATCATCTGTTTCGCCCTTGTAAGCCGGGTCACGGTACTCCGTTCCGGTCCAAAACACTCGGTCAAAGTTTTTGCGTATTTTATCAAGTTGCCCAGTATATTTTTTAACGTCTTCATTTTTATTTAACCGCTTGGCATTCATCATCTGCTGTTCTGCAGCGAGGTAAT
>JBOFQC010000120.1:0-3027 GCA_051660725.1 Thermoguttaceae bacterium | reverse complement strand
GCCACGACTTTTTCCGGCGTGTCATCCATGTTTATTCCGAACGGATTGATTCGGACCAAAACAACATCCAATTCTTCGACTTCCAGACACGCTTCGAGCGCTTCGTAAGAGTGCATTGAAACGCCGACGCTTTTGATTCTGCCTTTCTTTTTTTCTTCAAGAAGCACGTCGAAAACCTCTCGGTTCGCGGTCGGCCAATCACCGTTTGTCAGGCAGTGCATCAAAAGTGTATCAATGTACTGACATTCCATTTCGTAAAGGTAGCGGTCAACAATTACTTTTGCCGCTCCTGCCGTTCTGGCAAACGATTTCGTAAGCAAATAAAAATCTTCCCGCTTGATTCCGCGTTTGGCAGCTTCTTGCAGTGCGAACCGCATGAAAATATGAACCCGGTAATTCTCAGCCGTGTCAATGTATCGGATGCCGTTTTCAAAAGCGTAAAGCATCAAATCGACGAACTTTTCCTGTCCCATATTCAAAAACGAAGTCCCTCCAAATGTGCCGGTACCAACGCCAAGCAGTGTCGTTTCGATTCCTGTTTTACCTATTTTTACTCTCGGTAACGGCTTCCGCTCAGCTGCTTCTGCTGCGTGCAACTGCGGATTAGTGAGTGCCGTCATGCCTTGAAAACCGGTTCCAAGCGTTGCCGTTATTGACGCAGCTGTCGCTCCGGATAAAAATTTACGTCTGGAAAATTGTGGCATCTTTAGTATTACGGGTTAAATTTATTACAGAGTCGGATGACGCAAAATCGTACAACGCATCGTCTGCTCGCTCAAAGGTATTTAAAGTCATATCTGACATTACATTTCAGATGTTCCATAATAACCAAATTTTTCACATCCCGCAACCCGATAAAAACTTTATATGTCGGTGAGAATATCCGCCGACTTGCGCCAGCGGCTCGCTTTGTTGAAACAGAGGCTTGCTTTTGGGGAAATGCAAAAAATGTGTAGTAGTCATGCAGAACAAGTTTAACGGTTACGCAAAACAACAAAACCAGGAAAAAGGAGTAGACATTGCCGAAAAGGGTGTCTCTGCCGCTCCTCCGTGGTTGTTTAGCGCTGTTCTGCATTTGATCTTGATGATTCTTCTCGCGCTTCTACTAGTAAATATACCGGCAAAATCCGGGGTCGAAATCGTGTTACAACCGGCAATTTCGGAAAGCCTTGCCGAAAAAATCGATTTTAACACCGGTGATCCGGATAAAGTCGACTCCCCAATAAATCAGAAAACTGACGAAACGGAAGAAACGCCGGTAATCACCGAAATACCCGAGCCAACCGAAAACGATCCGACAAGTCTAACCAACGAACATGTGAACCCGGACTCAATTGGACCGGATGCGGCTGTCTCCGAAACCCATGTGCTTTCGCGGCTATACGAAAACCGAACAGATGAAGCGCGACAAACCGCACTTACAAACGGCGGCGGAGACGAATCAACCGAACAAGCGGTGCTTCGCGGTCTGCAGTGGCTTGCCAAAAACCAATACCAAAACGGTTCGTGGTCGCTTAAAGGCCCGTATTCTGACGGACTTGACCATTATAGCATGGACAACCAAATTGCCGCGACTGGCCTTGCGCTACTTGCGTTTCAAGGACACGGAAACACTTATGAACGAGGCGATTACTCGAAAAATGTGAAAAACGCCTGGAATTGGCTGCTCTCAAAACAGCAAAATGACGGGTGTTTTTACGAATATGAAGAAGCCACTTACCAACACAGATTTTACACGCAGGGAATCTGCACAATTGCGTTGTGCGAACTTTACGCAATGACAAAAAACCCGGAATTAAAAGAACAACTCCGTGAAAAAGCACAAAAAGCAATTGATTACTGCGTGAAGTACCAAAATCAGGACGGCGGCTGGAGGTACGGATTATACGACGACGCAAGTGATGTGTCGGTTACCGGCTGGATAATGGTAGCTTTGTACAGCGGTAAAAATTCCGGCCTAACTGTTCCGCAAGAAACTTTTGACAGGATTTCCGCTTTTTTGGATGATGTCGCATTCGAAGACGGAAGCCGGTATCCGTACATGAAAGGAAACCGGGAACCTAGACGTAGCATGACTGCGGAAGGGTTGCTTTGCCGTGAATTTCTCGGTTGGCAACGTGACGATCAACGGCTGATTGATGGTATCAAATGGCTCACGAGGCCGGAAAATCTTGTCTGCTACACAGGGCGTGACGCCGCCGGTCGTAAAAATGACCGGGACGTTTATTACTGGTATTACGCCACGCAAACGCTGCACCATTACCGTGGCCCGGAGTGGAAAACGTGGAACGACGCGATGAAACAAGCGATTTGCGAAAATCAGGAACGCAAGCCCGGCAGCCGTGAATACGGAAGTTGGAACCCCAATATGCCGACTCGTGATGCGTGGTGTACACAAGGACGTCTTTACGTGACTTGTTTTTCGATTATCACACTCGAAGTGTATTACCGGCACCTGCCGATTTACCGTGAAAAGTAACTGTACAAAATTAGTGATGTTGGAAACGCTGATCTAGGATCAGCGGCTAAACACAACGGACAAATTAAAATTTGGCTGTGTAGTATTGTAAATTACAAATTCTTCAGCAAATAATCGGTAATCAATGTCCAAAGGTGGCGTGTGGTGCCGGCTCCTTCATATATTCCGTGAGACCTGTTCGGATAAATCATAATAGAAAATTGCTTTTCGTGTTTTATCAACTCGTCCAACAGCAGTTCAACGGTTTGGTAATGGGTGTTATCATCGCCGGTTCCGTGAATTATTAACAGGTTACCTTTTAGATTTTTAGCGTGAGTAATCGGCGAAGAATCCCGGTATGCGTCAACATTCACGGACGGTAAACCCATGTACCGTTCTTGATAAATGGTGTCATAATACCGTTCATTAGTACTACAGCGCAATGACTAAGTCCATTTACATCGGTGAATGTTGTGTAGGTCAATGCCACGATGGGCGATTGACTTACGTTTGGTTCGGCTATGGCAGTATGTGGCCAAGGCGTTTCGCTCTCGATAATATTCGTTCAC
>JBOFQC010000119.1:0-2415 GCA_051660725.1 Thermoguttaceae bacterium | reverse complement strand
TTAAAGCAACATCAACGTCACGTATCGCTTTTTGGGTTCTGGAATTTTCCGAGCGGCCGTTACCGGGCAAAAGGATTTCCGCTTTTTTGGCTGTGCAAGGTGTCAATGCGGCGTGAAAAATCTGGCTCGGATCAAGTCCCATTTTCTGGGCGTAATATGTTTTAACCATTGCGCCTTGCATCATTACAGGACTTTTCACCGTTGAGATATGCGGCAAAAGTTCCGGATAAAACAGTTTCGCAAACCGAACCCACGCAGGGCAGCAGCTCGTGAACATTGGCAAAGGCTCGGCTGCGCTATTTTCATTCAGTCGGTGAATCAATTCAGACGCTTCTTCCATAACGGTCAGGTCGGCTGCAAATGTCGTGTCAAGAACATGGTCGACACCGACCTCTTTTAGAGCCGCAAAGATTTTTCCCTCGACGTTTGTGCCCGGAGCAAGGCGGAACATTTCGCCGAGAGACACACGAATCGCTGGAGAAATTGATGTAACGACAATTTTTTGCGGGTCGGAAATGGCTTCTTCGAGTTCTGGATAATGGTATTTTTCAGCAATTGCGAACCGTCTGCAGAAAGTTGTGCACTGTCCGCAATTTATACATGCGTCTTCATTTCTTGGCACCGGTTGGCCAAAGACAGTAGTAACGGTGCGGCAAAAGTCACGGCAACGTCCGCATCCCCGGCAATTACGTGTAATATGTTGAATTGACGGATTGTCGGGCGAAATTGGCAGCGGTTGGCCTCTGCGTCCTCGACCTTGTTGTGCGAAACCACACATGGAATCGCATAATAACGTTCCACTTCCGAGAAGTCCGAATTTAAGAATATCACGTCGTGTTGATTTATTATTCATTTTTCATTCCCTTTCAGTGATGTTTACAAATGTACAGATGACTTAAGGTGTACAGAAGACTTCAAAAAATGTGAATCTCGACTTTTCAAGACGAAACGAAACGGAGTCGCAAAAGTCGAGGAGTCGCGTGTTTTTATACTGTTCAACGGCCAATAAAGTTACCTTTCTAAGGTTGGAAAAAATAAGCCAGCTCAAAATTTTCGAGAAGGTCAACATACCGTACTACCACTGCATATAAGTATATATACTGTCGCCCGGCATAAACTGCATGTTTTCCAATCTGGGGTAAGCTGAGGATAATCAGCATTAAACATTGAAAAACTCGGAAAAGGAGCCGACCAACGGGAGGCGGAACACTTCACGCGAAGCGCACCGCCCTTACCGGGCTCCGGTATATGATCCGAAATCAACCGTCGACCCATTCAAATTCTTTAAGAATAATTAAGCGTGCAGTAAAATTTTGTTGGCAAATACAGTTGCTGTTTTTCGCCACGAAGAGGAAATGCGTTTCGGGTAATAATATTCGGGAAAAAACACGAAAGTGGAAACTTGTTAGCGACTTACTCGCGTACCCAAAGTCCGGCAGACGGGGTACTTATATAATACACAACTTCGCCGTCCGGCATTGTGTTGAAACCGTTTTTCATCTTTGTCGGGTCGTACCGTTTCTGCATTTCCGCGAGGTCGGCGTAATCATATCCAATAGATTCGATTTCTTCCTTACTCAACTTGCCGGGCGCGTATGTGATCTTGAACCGCCCTTCCGACGAGCCGTGAATCAGGTGAGCCGTGCCGTGCGTCAAATCCTGTAGCATCGGCTCGGTTTTCCATAATTTCATTATGTTCTCAGTGCCGGTATAACCGTACTTCCGGATCAAGGTGTCAACTTCCGGTTGTTCGCCGAACCGTTCGAGTCCTGGTGCCAAAATCAGCAGTTCGCCGCCGTCAGCCATTGCTTTTCGAGTCCGATACACCGCTTTGTTGGCAACCCAAGTACTGTAAAATTCGTCACCTTGCATTACTGCGACCACTTTTTTCAGCGGCGGCACAACGGTGATGTTCTGTTTCTGCGACGCCTTTGCTCCGAGCAGGTACGTGTCCAAATCTTCGCCGACGTAAACACCGGTGTGCTGTAACTTTCCAGCATCGTTGTACGCCATGACGACTTGGAAATAAAAGTCCGGCAACTTTGCCAAAAATTCTTCTTCAGCTTTATTGTAGCAGGCACGAAGCGGCGTAATCAGTTGGCCGAGGTTGTTTTCAATTCCGCAACATGCAGCCATCATGTGCGAAGCGCAAATCGTTTCCTTGCTCCCTAATCCTATAAAATAATTCTTGTTGTGGTTAGCAAATCCAAGAACCTCATGAGGCACAATGTGACCTATATTTATTATAATGTCCCATTTTTCGTCCAGAAGCATTTTGTTGATCGAAATCGGAATCTCCCAATCCGCTTTTCCGCCGGAAATCTGCTTTACATAATCGGCAGGTATGACACCAATCCGCTTACACCCGTTTATCCAATCGTGAACGTTAATATTCGCTTCCGGCACCGACCCGAA
>JBOFQC010000118.1:0-3341 GCA_051660725.1 Thermoguttaceae bacterium | reverse complement strand
AAAAGTTGATTCAATGCCGGTGCTGACGCACCGGCTCGAAGCACAACAATCCCAGCGGGATTGAATAATGGTAGCCCCGTGTGAGGCGTACTCGCCGAAACACGGGGGAACGTGTCGCAAAAAAATACAACAATCCCGTCGGGATTGAATATCGGTAGCAACACGGACATCAAAAACGTCAGAACCCCATTCGGGGTTGAATAACGGTGACCATTATTCAACTCCGACGGAGTTGTGTGTGTTTTTGCGGGCATTCGTTTCTACCATTATTGAACGCCGACGGCGTTCAGGGACAACAAAACCCGCCAACTTACGTTGGCGGCTCGCCTAACAACCGCCGACTTACGCCGGCGGCTCGCCAAAGCGCACCGACGGCGTTGATGATTGGGATTTTTGTAACCGAAGCGTACATAAATTATTAAACCGGTCTATTAACGTAACGACAAGTCATAATATTTTGGCGAGCTGAGTTTCCGGTATTGTAATAATTGGACATGTTGCCGTTAGAATCCGAAGGACATCTCAAAGGGGGAATCGATCCACTCAGCCAGCCCCAAGTCGTGCCAGCGGGTGGATTGGAATGCGCTCCGGGGTATCCTTGTGCCACCCAGCCATCATATCGAAATCCTTGTTCAATAAATGGCATCAAAAACATGTGCGAACCAATGACACCGAATTGCGTGGTTCCGCTGCTGGATGTATTTATACATCCAGGTGGTAAGACGTTCAGTGTGTCATGATAATTATGCATGGCCAATACAAACTGTTTCATGCCATTACTGCATTGCATTCTTCTTGCGGCTTCTCGGGCAGCTTGCACGGCGGGAAGGAGCAGGGCGATCAAAACGCCGATGATGGCAATGACGACCAGAAGCTCAACAAGAGTGAAAGCGAGCCGGTAATTTGTCGTTTTCATGGTTTGATTCCTTTGTGAAAAAAGTTGTCATGCTTAGCCACGTTTCGTAGAAACGTGTTGTTTTTATGGCACAGTCGCGTTTACAAACGCATTTGTTTACAACACATTCGTTGTATTGTAAACAAATTATTAAAAAAAGCAAGAGAAAATAAATTTTTTGCGTGCGGAAAACCTGTCCGCTAACAAGTTTAACGATTTATGTACACCACAATTACGAAAAATCCCGTTCACGAACGCCATCGGCGTTTCGAGCCGGTTCGTCAGCACCGGAATTCTTCCGAAAAAAATTTTTTCGTTTTTTTGGGAACACCACTAGATTTTTTTGTGAATATAATGGATAATGATAAAAATATCTGGGCTTGTCTCAGCATGTTTCACGGCTTATTTTACTATGACATACAAAAAAATCAAACGTGTTTACGTTGACACATCAGTCATCGGCGGTAATTTCGATGCGGAATTCAACTGGCAAACCGAACCATTTTGGAATGCCGTCCGAAGCGGATCAGTTATTGCAATTGTGTCAGATGTGCTGGAAAATGAATTGAAAAGAGGAGCACCAATGCACATTCGCGGTTTCTTCCGCGACTTTGAAGAATTTCAAATTGAACGAGTTGCCTCAACAACAGAATCGGATAGTTTGGCGATGAGGTACATTACCGAAAAGGTCGTTGGACGTTCGAGTTTGGAAGACTGCAAACACATTGCACTGGCGACGATTCACCATGCCGACTGTTTAGTCAGTTGGAATTTCAAACATATTGTCAATTTCAATCGAATTCGCGGTTATAACGGAGTCAATTTATTGCTCGGTTATCAAACTCTCGAAATCCGAACACCTTATGAGGTCATCAATGACGACGAAAACTGAGAGAAAACCATCAATGGTAATTCCTGGTTTCAGTGTCCTGAAAATGAAACAGGAAATTCAAGAAAAAATCGGTCGTGAAACGGAAGGAATGACTCCTGAAGAAGTCAGGGAATATACTCGTCGAGGAAGTGAATTATACCGAAAAGAATTAGAAGAAATGCGTCCCTCAAAAAAACATTAAATTTTTTCGTTTTTTTTCAGAATACCACTAGATTTTTTTGTAAACATAATGGATAATAGTTGAACTGGCGGAGATTGTTCCAGCAATAAAACCCTGCCACTAACGACAAACCAATAACCAACCCTTATTTTGAAAGGACGATAAAATGACAAAACGAGTACGACATGCTTTCACGTTAGTGGAGCTTTTAGTTGTGATTTCGATTATCGGAATGTTAGCTGGTCTCTTGCTCCCAGCGGTGCAGGGTGCTCGTGAGGCGGGCCGACGTGCCACTTGTATCAGCAATCAAAGCAACGTGGCACTTGCTCTCCTCAACTATGAAAACCAGCGTAATGCCTTCCCGCCAATGAGAAAGCATGTAACAACGAACGGAATCAATACTTCCAACGCCACATGGGTCGGGATGATTTTGCCGCTCTTGGAACAGCAAAAAGCGTGGGATGTCATTCAGGCGTGTGATAGTACCAACGGTAACAACGCTGCTGTTCATTCTCTTGCTCTGCCGGTGATGAAATGCCGAAGCTCTAACACAGACCGTAAAAGTACCAAAATTGACTATGTAGTCAATGGCGGTTATCAGAATGTGTTTAATAAAACAGCTGAAACGCCGGACGGAAATCATCTCTTTGAACCCGGCAGAGCGAAAGATTCGCTCTTCATGGATTTTTCAGGATATACGAAGGATGATGACACGTCTACATCACCAAGCACTTTTCCTTGTAAGACAACGACCTCGATGGACATCGCTGATGGCGCATCAAACGTGCTTCTTTTGAGTGAAAATGTCGATGCCGGAGACTGGATTTCTTACGTTTCGACTACGAAAACACTCTTCGATGCTCCAGATGAACGATCAGTCGCGTTTTGCTATCCGTTCAATGATGCCATTACTAATAATCTACAGTTGGTGACTCATTCGTCTTCGCTTGTGAACATTGATTCGGTATTAGGTTCAAACACAGCGGATTCTGGCTGGGAGGGGAATTGGTCGGATTGGCGCGGTTATTCATCGCCGGTGGCTGATTGGAGCGCGAAGTGGATAAATCTTGGACGCGGCGGTGGTGTGAAACATGAAAATACACGTCCGTCGTCGAACCATCCTGGGATAGTTGTTGCAGCGTTCGCCGATCGCGGCGTTCGCCCGATCAGCGACACGATGGACAAGTATATTTTCATTCGCATTTGCCAACCGGAGAGTGGCGCGGTCATTAACATGAGCGACATTCAATAATATCGCTTCGAGTCGGCTTCGCGCCGGTTTCGATCCGGTTTCGAGCCGGTGCGTTAGCACCGGCATTTATTGATTTTATTTTATTTTATTTTATTTTATTTTTAATGCCGGTGCTGACGCACCGGCTCGAAGCGCACGAATT
>JBOFQC010000117.1:0-4073 GCA_051660725.1 Thermoguttaceae bacterium | reverse complement strand
GTATTTTGAACGTGTTCTTCCAGAACTCCAGTCGCCAAAAGATTTTAACGGCACACGAACCGCATTTTTACTCGCCGACTCAATGGTGACAATTTCCGCAGCGCAGGAGTTGCGAAAAGCTATCCATGAGCGTAAACTTAACTTGATTATTGACGCTGCCATTGAAAGAATCGAAAAGTATCTGATGCAGGCGGCATTTTCGGCAACGCTCGAAATGGTAGACGCAGATGGAAATTTAATCGACTCATGTGAAGGACGTACAATACTGCCCGGTCATTGTTTCGAAACCGCGTGGTTTATTTTGGAGGAGGCGAGAATACGAAATAATAACGAGAAATTGTTAAAAACCGCGACTACTATTCTTGATTGGACGCTTGAACGTTCCTGGGACACGAAGTTTGGTGGTCTAAAGCAAGTAATTGATTGCAAAGGGCTTGAGTCGACTGATATCACGCATGAAATGAAATTCTGGTGGACTCATAATGAGGCGGAGATTGCCGCTCTTGTTGCTTATTTGCTAACGAAAGAAGAAAAATACCACGAGTGGCATCACAAGATTCACTCGTGGGCTTTTGAGCATTTTGCCGACCAAAAGTACGGCGAATGGTTCGGATTCCTAAATCGAGACGGAAGTGTTGCATGTAATATCAAAGGAAATATTTGGAAAGGTGCATTCCATCTTCCACGCATGTTGATTTACAGTTTCGAACGGTTGGATGACGCCATAAAAACTTTTAATGAATAGTGTTACATGCGTTGCTTGGTTTGTGGGTTTACAATGTACTCACTTTCTTCTTGCCAGTTCACTGGCATAATGCAGACCAACTGAATTCGCGTTTTCTCTCAACCATTCGCTGAGCTTGATTTCACCGGTTGCCGGGGAATTCGTTGTCAGGAGGTTTGCCATAAGTCCACCAATTTCTTCGCGGGTCAGGAATATGTCGCTGTGATACCATCCGATCAGTTGAGCAACTGCGTAACCTGCAAAAATCGGGACAGGAGCAAGAACACGTTTTTTACCAATAATAGAGCCGATCAGTTTAAGTAGTTCGAGATACGTGTAATCTTCCGGTCCAACGGCGTCTATGATCTCATTTTCATTATTTAAATCAGTTGCTTTTTTCGCGGCGAGTCGAGCAAAATCGTCAACGTGAATTGCTCGAATACGGTATTTTCCGTCGCCGAAATATCCAAGCACAGGAAATTTGCGTAGAGACCAAGCGATGTTGTTTATAAGTATGTCGTCAGGGCCGAAAATTACGGTTGGTCTTAATATCGAGTAGCTGACACCAATTTCTGTTAAGTGCTTTTCTATTCGTGCCTTACCACGGTAATACTCAAACGGTGAATTCAGACTCGGATTAGCAATGCTTGTGTGCACAATATGTTTGACACCAGCGTTTTTTGCCGCATTGAAAAGCGAAAAAGTGTTTCGGATCGCGTCTTCGTGAGTAAAGTTATTGTGGTTAAATCTTACCCAATATGTGTTTATAAACGCATCACAGCCTGAAAGGGCGTCTTGTAGTTTGTCTTGCTCGTTGAAATTCATTGGGTGAACTTCAACTTTCCCGTTAAAAGGGTCCGTTTCCGGTTTAGAGTTCGTGAGAGTTATTACCGTATGGTTTTGGTCGAGCAGATGTTTTGCGATTCTTTTGCCCGAGTAACCAAAAGCGCCTGTAACTGCAATTTTCATGTTGACACCATTTATTTCATTGTAATGACTTTCTGTATTACGGCTATTTCCCTATGCAAAAGCGGCTGAAAATCCGGTCAAGTAACTCGTCGGTGTGGACAGCTCCGACGACGAGTCCAAGTGCGTCGAGTGCAGCCCGGAGTTCGGACGCTATTAACAATTCATCCGTGAGAGCAACTGCACTGCGTAGTGCAAGTAATGCTTGTTCAAGTGAATCACGGCACCTAACAGCAGTTGCAGGAACGACTTCAGTATTTCCTGTGTGAGCGATCAAGGTGTCGTGGATATGTTGTTTTAGTTCAGCAATTCCCGTTCCTGTGTGTGCTGAGGTCAAAAAAATTTTTTTTGTGTCGGTTAAAAACTCAGGTTGTTTTTCTGAGATTACGGATGTATTCTCGTCGCATTTAGTGCGGACCATTATTACCGGTTTGTTCGGTAAAATAAGCTGCTCTACAAAATTAAAGTCAGCTGATTCCGAACACATAATCACAACGTCTGCTTCTGCAAGTGCTGACCGCGAGAATATTTGTGCCGATTCGTTTATGTTAGTGGCTTGATCGTCAATGTTATTTTCAGTGGAGTCAAGGTTTTCAATGCCGGCGGTGTCAACGAGAAAAAATTCGACGCCTTTTACGTTGATTTTAGTTTTCAGATAATCTCTTGTTGTGCCCGGTGTCGGAGAAACAATTGCGCCGAAAGCATTTGTGTTTTCAGGCACGGAATGTTCACTTAATTTATTGTACAGGCTGCTTTTTCCTGCGTTTGGCAGACCGGTCAAGACGATGTGAGGCAAGCGATTTGACTCGCTGCGGTTTTCCACTTGGTCGAGAATAAGCCGAATTTGTTCAGTTGCTGCAACAAGCTGATTCTTAAGAGTTTCTGCTGAAATGAACTCTATTTCTTCCTCGGAAAAATCTAGTCCTGCCTCGAGGTGAGAAAGCGAATCAAGTAATTGCTCTCGTATATTATGCAAAGGCCTTGCTATTCCGCCGGCAAGCTGTTTCAATGCGACGTCAAGGTGTTCGGGATCGGCGGCGTCAATGACACCAAGTACAGCTTCTGCTTGAGTTAAATCGATTTTGCCTGACAAAAAAGCCCGTAGCGTGAATTCACCCGGATTTGCTAAACGCACTTTTGTTGGTGACAACCCGATGCGGCTTGCGGTTGAAAGAGACAGGATTTTTTGAATCACGGCGTCAAGCACCGGCTGCGAGCCGACTGTGTGAAGCTCAACTGCCGTTTGTCCGGTGAACCCTCTCCCTTCTGGCCAGAAATATAAGACGCAAGGCAAGTGTCTGTTTTTTAACTGTGACGTAACATCTTGCTCTGAAACGTTTTCCTCGCTTTCCCAAGGAGCGATGACGCCCTCAACTATACGTGGTGAAGGTAGTACCGAAAATCTTGGAAAAAAAACATTTTGAAGTGCGGCAACCGAATCAGCGCCGCTTAATCTTATGACACCATTTGCCCCACTGCCAGGTGGTGAGGCTTGAGCTATTATCGTTTCGTCAAGTGTTAGCACGTTTTGAGACAGTCTAAAATAATCCTGAGGTCGAAAGCGTAATTGTTAGCAGAAGGTTCAACCTGTATTTTCAGTAATAATCCAGTTAGTTGTGGATAAAATCGAGCCGACCACAGGGAGGCGGCACATTTAACGCGAAGCGTAATGCCTGAACGGCAGGTTCATTCCACGTAATCCTGAAGAACGAAATTGGCGATTACCTCTCCGACCAAAATCAGGAACTCGCCAGTCTCGTTATTCTTCTTTGTTAGAGTGAGTTTTTTGCCGTCAATTGCTGGTAAATACGTTCTGTAAAAACCTTTAGTAAGTTCTTTCATAAACGGCCCGAGAAAAGCAATATCTTGTTGCTGCTGGAATGTTTCCAAGACAAAATCTCCAGTGCAATCAATTAATTCCAACATCTTGTCGTAAGTTTCCTTCGCGGCTTCATCACTTACAGTCTCAAGAGTTGATTGATACGTGAAAGTTTTAACGTCAAGCGTGAGGGCACTCCATTTGATATTTTTCAACAATGATTGCAAGATTTCACCGTAGCGCCCTTTGAAGCGTTCAATATTTTCCGACTGGTCTGAATCAGCTTCGGAAAAAGATTGTTCGTTTAACTTTTCCAGTAAATTGCCAAACTCTTCGGCTTTCTTTTCCGGTATAAAGAAATACATTTGCACAGTTGTACCTGCATCTGATTTCATCATTTCGGTCAGAAACGGCAGCTTATACGGTTCGATTTCAGCGATTTTCTCAATGCAATTCTGGGGGAAAATAATCTGAAAACCTGGAACTTCTGACAGCGAAATCGGAGCGTTCTCGAGGGCTGACGCGAGATTGCCGTAAGTGGTAACGTCTGTAAAGAATTTTACA
>JBOFQC010000116.1:0-5400 GCA_051660725.1 Thermoguttaceae bacterium | reverse complement strand
TTTTCAACACGTCTGGCAACGAGTAACAGGTCGTAACCTTGTGCGGCCAACTGCTTTGCGTATTCTTCGCCCAGTCCGCTCGACGCACCGGTTATTACGGCAAGCGGACGTTTCGATTCGTTATTAATAGTGGACATTGCAGGGAAGATGTTAGAGGCAGACGTTAGACGTTAGACGTTAGACGTGAGCAGGTGAACGGGTGAACAGGTGAATAGGTGAATTTCTTCCTATCTCCTAACTCCTAACTCCTTAAAAAACCGTTGAGCAAAACTCTACTCTTCCGAATCGGGGAACGCGTTTGGCATCATGTAATATAATTGCGGCGAAGTGAGCGTTTTTAACAGTTTGGCTTGTACTGCCGCATCTTGCGCTTTTCCTTCGAGCATTATTTCCATTAGCCCTTTAATCGTCTTGTATTTCACGACTTTACAGTTGTTTTCCGTGTAGCCGGCAAGGGTGATTGCCCGTTTAATTGCGTCGTCCTGAAAACCGATTTCGTCGATTAAGCCGTTTTCAAGTGCTTCTTCGGCGGAGTAAACCTGGCCGGTAGCGATTTCATCGAGTTTTTCAGGGTTGGCGGCGAAATTTTTTCGACCTTCACGGATAACTTCCTTGAATCTATCAAAACTCTGGTCGATTAACTTTTGCCAGATTTTCCGTTCTTCTTCGGTCATTGGTCGTGTGAAATTTCCCATTTCCTTAAGCGGACCGCTTACGATTGGGTCGGCTTTGACTCCGACTTTTTCGCAAAGTCCGGAAATGTTGTAAAACGGAACAATGACGCCAATTGAACCTGTAATTGTAGTTTCTTCGGCGTAGATTTCGTCTCCTACCATTGAGACGTAATAACCACCACTTGCGGCAAGTGCGCCCATACTGACAATAACGGGAATGCCGCGTTCAGCTTTCATTTCCTTCAGTTTATACAGGTAGTAATCGCTGCCGGTGATTGTACCGCCGGGAGAAACCACTCTTAAAACAACGGCTTTTACGTCTTTGTCGGTTCTGGCATTTTCTATTTGCTTGGCAATAAATCCGTCATCGGATCCGACAATTGTGCCTGAAATTGTAATGATTGCGATTTTTGGCACCGCGTTTTGGTTACCGGCAACAAATTTTTCCGGTAATTTCGAATCTTCGAGAACGGACGACGCATTTTGTACAACTGCGACGAAGCCGGAAAGCATCATACCGAGCAGAAGAAGCGAGACAAATCCCAGAGCAACAATTCCGACGAAGAACATGAACAACGTACCAAGGAAGGAACGGCTTTTGTTTGGCACTGCTACCGGATAATAAACGACGTTTCCAGGTTGCGGACTTCCCGGCGGCACGTGTGAAGCCCCGGAAAATGGCGGCATATTCGGCGGTACCGCACCACCTGCCGTTCCAGACGTTTCGTATATATCAGGTTGGTTTACGTTGGGATTCATATTTTGCTCCGTTATTAGGATAAAGGTTTGACGTAGTTCAAGGTTGGCGACTTTCTCCGAAAATCGCTCCAGTTTCGGAGAAACTGGACTACCTAACAAAAATAATCGCCTCCCGTGCCTGCCGTCAAGGCGTGAATTGGTCGGCTCAAATAACACCACCCGCCGACTTACATCGGCGGCTCGTTTATCGCTAACGTCTGGCGTCTGATGTCTATTTCACTGCTTTCTGCACAAACGCTCTGCCGCAGAATTTGGCAACGAGAACGTCATTTTCATTTGTTACAGGAATCTCGAAGTACGCAAGGTTTCGTGTGCGTGAAACTTCTCTCGCTTCGGCAAAAAGAGTGCCCGCTTTGGTCGGTTTAAGGTACGAAATGTGTATTTCAACCGCAATTAGCACTTCGTCGTCCGCTTGGTTGCCCGCAACGGCAAATGCGAAGTCAGCCAAGGTGAAAATTGCACCACCTTGTACTATATCTACTGCGTTTAAGTGGTTTTCTTTAACTTCCAGCTTTGTTTTAGCGTATCCGGGCGAAAACTCAACGATTTCAATCCCGGTGTGCATTGCGAATCTGTCACGTTTGAATTTTTCCAACATTTTTGAAATCTTTTGAAATGAGTGTTTACATAAACCGCCAGCTTACACAAGCGGCTCGCTGAAATCTTAAATCTTACGTCTGGCATCTAACGTCTACAAAAAATTATACCTGAAATACATAAATTACCAAGCGGGCGGAAAAACCTCTCTTGCAACGCAACAAGGTATTTCGTATTATTCCGGCGATTTTCTGTTTCCCACTTTTTTCGCGGTTTTTGTCTATTTTCTCAGTTTTACCTGTTTTATATTTTACATGCTAAGCGCAATTGAACTTTACGGCTTCAAAAGTTTCGCTGACCGGACTCGGTTAGAGTTCGGCGAAGGAATTTCTGCCGTTGTCGGACCAAACGGGTCCGGGAAGTCAAATGTCGTAGACGCAATAAAATGGGTGCTCGGCGAACAGAGTGTGAAAAAGCTGCGAGGAAGCGAAATGACAGACGTCATTTTCAGCGGCAGTTCGTCACGCGCTGCCGTTGGTGCGGCGGAAGTTACGCTTTCTTTTGACAACTCGAAAAGAACGTTCAATGTAGAAACGTCGGAAGTACATATTACCCGCCGAATTTACAGAAGCGGTGAAGGTGAGTATCTCATAAACCGCCAGGCAGCACGTCTTAAAGATATTCGTGACCTGCTTTCCGGAGTCGGACTTGGTGCCCAGGCGTACAGCATAATTGAGCAAGGTCGAGTTGAAACACTGCTTCAAAGCTCCGGTGTGCAACGTCGCGCCATTTTCGAAGATGCTGCCGGTATTAGCCGATTCAACGCAAAAAAACAGGAGGTGCAGCGGCGTCTGGAACGAGTTGACCAGAACCTTATCCGTCTTTCCGACATTGTAAATGAGGTCGAAAACCAATTAAAAACGGTAAAATCGCAAGCGGGCAAAGCGCAACTTTATCGGCAGTACACGACTCGTCTGCAAGAGTTACGCATACAAGCAAGTTTGGTTGACTGGCGTAAAAACGTTGCTCAGATAAAAATATTAACAGACGAAATCGGTTCGTTCACTGCTTCTGAAAAGGAAATCGCTGAACTTGTGGAACGGTTCGAAAAAACTGTCCTTGAACAAAACACACACGTTGAAGAAGCGAACCGACGTGTCGGACAGATTGAAGGTGATATCACCGCGGTAAAAGAACGCATTTTTTCCGAAGAGTCGACAATTGAGTTACAAAACGGGCAGCTTGAAGAGATCGAATCCGAAATTGTGCAACACAGCCGACAACTCGTCGACTTGAATGTCCGAAGCGGTGACACGGAGGAAATGCTCCGTAAAACCGAAATTGATATAAAACGTGCCAAGGATTTTAACGCGGAAATTGCGAATTCGTACAAGCAGTTCCAGGAAACGGCAGAGACTCTTAATAAAGAATTTGATACCAAGCAGGAATTATGCAATAAGAAACGAAAAGAACTTGAAGACGCAAACCGTAAAATAAGCAGAACTTCCGGCGAAATTGACGGCTTGGAGTCGCGGTGTCACACGTTTTTGCACTCAAAGCAACAAAGTGCAACACGAGTCGAAAATCAGCAAAAGCAAATTGCCGACCTTGCGGAAAAAGCTGAACGTTTGGAAAAAGAATATGCTGTTTTGGAAGACTCAACGGCAAGCCGTGCCGAGCAACTCGAACAAGCGAAGCGGCAAAAAAGCCAGGTTCTTGACGCCATAAATCGGCTTTCTCAGGAACTACTTGAAGGAAAACAGCGGTTAAGCGGCGTCACGGAACGAATATCCGTACTTGAGGAGCTACTTAACAAGCATGAAGGGTTAAGTCCCGGTGTCAAAGAGGTTATGCGTCAGTCTCGAATCGCAGAAAGTCCATTCCGGCACGTTCACGGGCTCGTTGCCGATTTGTTCCGCGTTGAAGTCGAGGCGGCACCACTTATCGAACTGGCTCTCGGTTCGTCAGCACAGCACATTGTTGTTGCGCCGGAGCCGGAACTGTTCCGTTACATTGAGCAAACAGCCAACCAATTCGCGGGCCGGGTCGGATTTATTTGGCTTGATCCAAACGCAAGCGAGATTCCGTGGATAAAAAAAGGTGGGTTTACCGGCAGAAACGGTGTCATTGGTCGCGCGGATCAGTTTGTGCAAACTGACACCACGTACACACTTCTATCTCAACGTTTGCTTGGCAGAACCTGGATTGTACAGAACATTGCGGTTGCGAAACAATTATACAGGGAAAGTGATGACCGCACCAATTTCCTTACAATTCACGGCGAGTACTTGGCCGCGGACGGTACCATTATTGTCGGCCCGCCAACTGGCATTTCCGGTGTCATTACCCGCCGAAGCGAACTGAGAACGCTTAACGAACAGATTCAGATAATTGAAAACTATGTTCGTGACAAAGAAATCGCGATTACTGTCCAAAAGAACATGCTCGTGGATGCGGAGCTTGAAGTCGAAAAAGCAACCCAAACCGCTGAGCGGGCACTTTCCGAGCTGGAGTCGAAGCGTAATTCTGTGACTTCACTGCAAGAGCGGATGACACAGCAGGAAACGGAACTTTCGCGGTTGCAAAGCGAATTCGACCAACTTAGTTCTCAGTTGGAGAAAGCCAACCAGGATTGCGAGGAAGCACGGAACAGACAAACGGAACTTGAAAATTCAATCAAGCGTATTGAAGCGGAACTTACGCAGGCGGATGCGGCTTTGGAAGAAATCGCGTCGACCAGACGTGAACATACTAAAAAATTGACGAACACGAAAATTGAGCTTGCGAAAAGTGATGAGCGGCTTGATTTTCTAAAAGACCGGATAAAGCAGTACGAGGATCACCAGGTTGAGCGGCAAAACCTGCTTGACGAACACCAAAAACGTCTCTGTACTCTCACTGAACGCAGGGATCAGATTTTGCTCTCGATTTTACGCACGGAAGCTAATATTGCGTTACTTTATGTTCGCAAGGAAGCCTTGGTAAACTCAGTGTCTGATCTGTTTGCCGAACGGAATGAACTGCTCGAAAAACGTAATAGTGTTCAGCACGAACTTAAAAAGAACCAGCATGAATTGAACCGTATTAAGGGTAAGTTTCACGCAAAGCAGCTGGAACTTGAACGAATTAATCAGGAACAAAAAGTTCTTTCCGACAGAATGCGGGAAGATTATAATATTGATATTGAAGAGTACGATTCGAACCATTCCGTTTCCTCAAGACTTGATGTGCAAGATTCTGAAAATCAAGGTTCAGAAAAGCAAAGCTCAGAAAAGCAGAGTTCTGAAGAAGGTTCTGAAGAACAAACGGTTTCCGGCACTAACGAAAATGTATCTCAAAGTGAACCGCAAAATGTAGTCGCTGAAAGTGTAAAAACAAAAGATAAGCCGACAAATGTTGACGCCGCTGCGGAAATTGAAGAACTCCGAAT
>JBOFQC010000115.1:0-1690 GCA_051660725.1 Thermoguttaceae bacterium | reverse complement strand
CGTTGTTGTTTTTGCGTCCAATTCAGTGCGGTTCGTTTGGCAATGCCGTAAATCCACGAAGCAAGTTTTTCCGGTTCACGGAGGTCGGCAAGCTTTTTCCAAACGGTTAGAAACGTTTCCTGAGCCAAATCTTCGCTCTGTGTGTAATCACCGACCACGTTAAGAGTTACGGCACTTACCATTCCTTTATATTGTGTAACGATTCGTGCAAACGCTTCCTGATCGCCTGAGCGGCTCCGTTCTACCAAATGCAAATTGTTATCCATTTTTTGAAGCTGATTTAGGATATGCGGTACGCTTTTTTTTATGTAAGTATTGGCGAGTCTGGTAACCAAGTTTACCCGAAACTTGAGTGACTTGCTTATAAAAAACTGCTTACCTATACCGTAACACTGTATACATAATTCACCAATTTACCAAATTTTTCCTTTGTAAAGCAGTGGCTCGAAAACGCAATACCTGACAACAAAATTACTTTTTTTGACGTAAATTTTATTCGCTTTATAAAATTCCGTTGTGCTATCCTTGCACTATTGACAAAATGCAACAAACGCCGAAAATTATACCGTAGCCTGGTATGGGCGGGAACTTGCCGTTCAGGCGTGAATAGGTCGGCTCTGTTCCTCTGTTTTTCAATGTTTGAAACTGATTATCCTCAGTTTTCCCAACATTTGAAAACATGCAATTTATTCCGGGCGACAGTATATATTATTATTTATACGCATTAAGGATAACTTTGTATAAAGAATAGCCACTACGTTTGTAAGAAGGTAAAGAAAAAATGTCACTAAAGCGAACCCCTTTATACCAAGAACATCTCAATGCTGGTGGAAAAATCGTTGACTTTGGCGGCTGGGAACTTCCTGTGCAATATGAATCGGGAATTCTAAAAGAACACGAAAACGTTCGAGTAAAGGCCGGCCTCTTTGACGTTTCGCACATGGGTGAAATCTGCATAAATGGTGACGGTGCAGCTGATTTCATCCAATACCTTACCACAAACGACATTTCGACGTTGCAACCGAAGCAGGTTCAGTATTCCCCGATCTGCTACGAAAACGGCGGCTGCGTCGACGACTTAATTGTTTACAAGTTTGCTGACAATGACTTTTTGTTGGTCGTAAATGCGTCGAACACCGACAAAGACTTCGAATGGTTTTTGAAACAGGCTGAAACTTGGAAACAACAAGGAAAAAAAACGTTTTCATTAAAAAATTGTTCCGACCAGTACGCTCAGTTGGCGTTGCAGGGTCCAATTGCGGAGCAGGTTTTGCAGAAATTGACAGATTTCCCGCTTTCGGAGATCAAGTTTTTTCGTTTCGAACCTTCTGTACAAATCGCAGGTTGTGAATGTCTCGTTTCCCGAACCGGGTATACCGGCGAAGACGGGTTCGAAATTTATTCGACCCCGGAAAACGCGGTTTCTCTTTGGCAGGCAATTTTAAATGCCGGGGCTGGGGAAGTGTTACCAATTGGACTCGGAGCACGTGATACGCTTCGATTCGAGGCAAAACTTCCTCTGTACGGACACGAAATCGACTCTGATATTTCGCCGCTTGAAGCCGGACTCGGTTTTTTCGTCAAATTGAACCAGCCGGAAGATTTTATTGGCAAAAAATCGCTTCTTGAGCAAAAGCAAAACGGCGTGCCACGAACTTTGGTTGAGTTCGAAATGATCGGACGCGGTATT
>JBOFQC010000114.1:0-2732 GCA_051660725.1 Thermoguttaceae bacterium | reverse complement strand
AAAGTAGTACAAAAAGAAAATCGACAACCCAAAAAACGAGCAGCGTAAAAAGAAATACAAAACGACCGTGTCAATAACCTCTCACTTTCTTGCTGTTCGTCACTTTTTTATGAAAAACATCAGCATGCTCAGCTACAATGTCGTAAAAAGTGCAAAGAGCATGTCAATTTTTATTTTTTTTCCAAAAAATAATCTTAAACACCGATATTAGCTTCGGCAACATTTTTATCATAAAAAGGATATTGATTTTTAGTTTAGCACGAAGTAATATTTAAAGTGATATTAATGTATACTGCCGTCTGGAATAAATTGCATGTTAACCGCCGAGCCCAGCGCGACATAGTTTTCTCGAAGCGGGGCTTAGGGGCTAACTGATATGGAAAATTTACGCAAAGTATATCTGGTGGTCAGTACCATTTAACGTGTTTGCTGTTTTGTTTTATTATTGATGTTATTTCTAAAATCTTTTTTTGTGTGGAGTTATAATGAAGAATTCGTTTATGTCCAATGGCCAAAGTAAAGGCCGTACAAGGGCTTTCACCCTTGTTGAGTTACTTGTTGTTATTGCAATTATTGGTATTTTGATTGCGTTGTTACTTCCAGCCGTTCAAGCGGCCCGTGAAGCAGCAAGACGCATGCAGTGTACTAATAATTTCAAACAGTTTGGGCTTGCAATACACAATTTCCATGATGCCCAACAGGGGATTCCTCCACTTGGGACAAGAAAATACCGCGCTTCGTTTTTTCTGTTAGTTTTACCTTACATGGAGCAAACAGCCATTTATGATCGCTGGGTTTCAACAACCGATGATATTGGTGATCGAACTGCCAATAAAATGGCTGGTGGTTGGGGATGGTGGAATAAGGAACTAGACTCTAGGTCCGGGTTAACCGAAGCAGACCGTAAAGGTTTTTCTTCGATTCCCTTTTATAAATGCCCATCACGCCGTAGCGGTCTTGCAGAAGCGATCTCTACAGATGAAGATTGGTTTCGTAAGGACCGCCAAGGACCACAAGGTGATTATGCCGTTGTGGTGTGTGGTGGCCAAGTTCCAAGAACCGGTCCCAATGGAACCGACGTTAATAGAAACGAGACATGGTGGTGGAGCATGGGAAACGATTATGCATCCGACCCTGACCCTGCTGTAACAACGATGAATTCGGGTAGTTCACCAATTCGTATATCAAATTATACGGTAAGCACCGCATTTCCCGGTCGTGCCGATGCAATTTCTTCTTGGAGGCCTCGTGATACATTTGCTCACTGGTCAGATGGAACCAGCAACCAGCTATGTTTAGGAGAAAAGCAATTTTGTGATGCACCTATAGCGGGAGAACCTGCCAAGCTCGGCGTTTTCGACAACGGTACCTATGGAGACGGCGGAATATTGGCACTGTGGGATTGGGGTGGAGGCGTATGCCATTATACCAGAACTTTTGACCATAATGATGGCAGAGGACCTCGGTATATCGCCAGTGGAAAAAGAGACCCATTCCCCGAGCAAGGTTCAATGTTCGGAAGTGCTCACACCGGAGTTTGTAATTTCCTCGTCGGAGATGGCTCTGTACATGGTCTCTCCAACACAACGCCGCACGAAATCCTTAGAAACTTAAGTGATACGAATGATGGTTTCGCGGTCTCACTTCCGTAACACAAGCGGGTATCAGTAAAAAAGCCTTGCGTCATGCAAGGCTTACCGTGTTTAAAGTGACTTTAAGTTTTATTTTAATTTTAATTTTCGAGAAGTATACGATATTATGATAGGCAAATATTCTATTCCTGTTTTGGTCTTTATTTGTTTAGCTGCTGTTGGTTGTAATAACGGAAATGTTCCTTTAAAAGGTAAGGTAACTTTCTCGGATGATGGCGCCCCTCTGACTTCAGGAGCTGTTGTTTTTGAAGGAGAAAACATCCGTGCCAGTGGTAAGTTAGACAACCAAGGAATCTACGTTGTCGGAACCAAGAGTGATAAAGATGGAATTCCTCCCGGGACCTATAAGGTTGCTCTCGTTGGTGCAGGTGCTTCAGATGGAAATATGGAAATCCAGGATGCTAGCGGTAATGTGGGTTCTGGTTTGCAAATTTTCAAAGCTGTGGTTGATACTAAGTTTACGAATCCACAAACTTCCGGTTTGACAATCACGGTTGATAGATCAACAAAAACATTTGATTTCGAGGTTGATAGACCACAAGAGTGAGAATATACTTTACGTGGATAATTTGTTGCCGTTTATTCGTTATGTACCCTTGGTTTTCCCGATGCGTCGAGAAACCGCGTTGCATAAGTCGAGGGTTTGACTAAGTATACCGGAGCCCGGTATGAGTAACAAACCAGCTCAAAAATACGCGAAAATCAATAACCAACACAAAAAAATGCAAACACCTCTTGAACGTATTATTTCTGTAGGAAACGGTTACCAAGCTGCATGTTTACTAATGGCCGGATGCGAACTTGATTTATTTTCAGCAATTCTGCGCGAGCCGACACCGCCGACAGCGCGAATGCTCGCCGAAAAGTGTAAACTGAATGATAGGGCATTAACCGTTTTGCTTGACGCTCTTGTAACAATTGGATTTCTTACGAAAGAAAATGACACGTACAAGGTTGAGAAGGGGTACGAAACACTCCTCGATTCGAAGCACAGCGATTCTTTTGTGCAGATGATTAACCATTACTCGTCGTGCCAACGAGCTTGGTCGCAGTTAGCGTGGGTTGTAAAATCCGGGATTC
>JBOFQC010000113.1:0-1827 GCA_051660725.1 Thermoguttaceae bacterium | reverse complement strand
ACGGTGAAAGTTTAATACCGATGTCGGCAAGCGATTTCACTTCGCCGAGGCCGGGGAACTTGTTGAGAATCAATTCCGACATTTCGGATTCCAACCGTTGAAGCGTCGGATCGAGCGACAAAATACCCTTTGTGTTGTTCACTATATCGATATTGGTCAACTCATTGTAGTACTTCCGGAAATTATTGTAATTTTCCACAAATGATTTTAGGCTCACCTTTATGTCTGCACTGCTGTTTTCGGTCCAGACATTTATTGGTGTCGTCGACGTTCCGGTTATCGTAAACGCAATACCCGGCACTGCTCCGGTAATCGTATTTGATTTGGAATGCACCACAATACTCGACGCACTGTTCGGGTCACCAAGAAGCACTGCCGAATCCTGCGCTTTCGTCATTGTCATTGTGTCGAGTCCGATTCCCGAAAAATCAATTGCCATTTTGCCCGAAGCACCCGTTGCCGAGCCGGTGATCGAAAGTCTGTAAGGTTTCGACGTACCGTCATTTAATGTTGTTGCTTTAAAAGCAGCACCGAGATCGTTGATTTTTTTTCTGATGTCATCCAGCGTGTCGGTTTTCTCCACTTTTATTGTGTACGCAGTCGATCCAGAAAGAGACAGAACACCTTTATTATCGTCAGAGGCTGGTCGTGTCTCTTTTTTCACCACGCCAGTTGCAATTCCCAACTGCTTCAGAACGCCGTTTTTACTTTCTGAAATTGAAAAATCGTTCTTAGCGGCCTCGGAATTGATCTCTTCAATAACGATACCGTCTCCAGTTGAATTAATTTTGGCAAATACTTTTAATTTGCTTCTATTAATCATATTTAGTATGTCGCCAATTGTTTCCGGCTTTTCCACATCGAAAGCGAATGGTACTGATGCCCCGGATGTGTCTCGAATTGTAAATGTAACTCCCTGCAGATTGACACCGAGCCCGCCATTTAAATCCGAAATTTTCGTGTTGTACGAAATCGTTTGCAGATTGAGCGATTCGCCTTTAACCAACGATTTAGCGGCGCCGGCTTCACTCATTCCCAACATCGTGGCAATTTTTCCAGCGGCGGTGTCTTGGAAAATAATATCTTCTCCAAACTTACCAGTTTTATCGACGACTTCGATTCGCTTCTTGTCGTCGCTGACACGAAGTTGAAGGCCGATATCACCTTTTATCTGAATCGGAATTTTTTCAGCTTTAAGTTCCGGATACAAATTCGAATCGGGCGGAAAATACGATTTTTCATCTTCCGTGAAATTAATTGTCGTGATACCATCACCAAGCGTGTAACCGATTAGTTGCTGCTTTCCGTCGCCGGTGGTTTCGAAATTCCAAGTTATCCCTTCTATTTCCGGCGGTCCGCTGGCATGTTCAACGGTTTTCATCACGTCGACCTTTTTAAATCCGCCTCCGTTTTGGTTTATCATCGGGAACTTCAGCGGCTGCACAGAGTTGAAGTATTCCGTTTCCGCCTCACTGAAATCCTCTTTGTTGACCGTTTTGTATTCGGTGAGTGAGTAACCGACAACTTTTGTCGTGTCGGTTTCGTCGAATTTCCATGTGACTGCGTACTTGGGATTACCATCCGCATCTGTAATCACAGGTTGCGGATCAGTTACGGCAAGCACCGCAGTGGCGTCATCAGTTTCAATCTTTCCGTCTTTTATTGCCGGGTAAGCGCCCCAACTTTTAAATGCGGCAATTAATTCCTTTTCGCCTTCAGTGAAAAGAACTTCCTGTTCTGCGTCTGCCGCATCTTTATATTTGAAACCAGTAACAATTGTTTTGCCGTCACCGTCTTCCTCGGTAACGTAACCGGTTATTTTTTCAC
>JBOFQC010000112.1:0-5882 GCA_051660725.1 Thermoguttaceae bacterium | reverse complement strand
AACCGAACAAATAGCCGACTTTTAATAGTTGGAAGCATTCACACCAGAAAAATACAATATTTTGCGGGCCGGTCAAATGGGCCTCGGAGCGTTCGCACGAATGCACCAACATTGCCGAAACGTCGTACAAATGATAATTCGTAATATCACAAGCATTAATTACAAGTGCAAGAACAATATCTACCAAGCCAGAAATAAACACCCAGCCAAACGCACCGATTACAACTGCGAAAATCACGTAAACAAGATAATGCAACGGCCTTTGATATAAGTAAGAATATGTTCGGCTCACGGCGTCGAATCCGTCCGAACCGTCTACACTAATTGCGGCAAAAAGGAGCGGCCAACCGAAAAGCAGACCAATTGCGATTATTCCGAAACAGAATCCGAAAAATAACGCAAACGGAAACAACAGTGCGACGAGATAATTTAATACCGGAATTCGCATAAATAACCCGGCAAGGTAAACCATACCACCGCAAAACAGCAGTCCGCATATTGGCAAAAACACCGAACAAAAATACGCTTTCCAACGCCATTTGACGAACTGATCGATTTTGCTCATTCGTTCGCGTCTGTCAATTGTGAATCTGAGTGCGGCTGTGCGTGTAATTAACGAACCGATCAATGTCCAGATAACAATATTTCCAGCAATCCAAATGAAACTACGCTGATTAGCACTAAAACTTTTTTCAAGCGGCACAAAACTGCAAAGCGTATCGGTAAGCATTGCCCAGGGATAAAGAACCGAACCACGAACCTCAGCTAATGTCGGGATTTTTACCGACTCGGTTTTGAAATAACCGTTTTTTAATTCATTTCCAACGAATTCTTCCTGATCCAAGCCAGCTTTTTCTTGTTCGCAATTGGCTGGTACGCCGTTGGTTGGTTCACGGTTACTTTGCGTAACATTAAGTTTTGCCAACCCGGCAAGTTTGTAGGGTGAATCTGTCAAATATTTATCCGAAGATTTTTTTAATGCACCTCCACAAATAGCACCAAGAATCAAAGTAAAGAGCACACCGCAAGTTGCAAGCCAAAGTACGCGAAAACTCACAGCCACCCGAAAAGCACGTGGCAAAAGCACTGCGGGCACAAGTTCCGGCCAATCAATGCGACGAATCGTTCCGTCATCCAAATCTGTTGGTGGTTTCTTCATAAGACAAACTATTACGTTTTGGGGCTAAAAAATCAATCTGTTTCCAGCTCGGTGATTTCCGGCGAGTTTTCCGATTCGTAAGGTAATCCGTACTCTTCTCCGAGCCAACGGGCGCGGTCAATTAGTTTACACCGTTTTGAACAAAACGGAAGCGCAACCTCCTCGGCAACAGTGTCAAACGATTTCTCACATACAGGACACGTAGCAGTCGCAAACTTTGCCTTATTAAGTGTTCTCGGACTCGATTCTTCAGAAATCATATTTTTGCTTCTCAAACTTTTTTCGTTTCTGTTCGTTAGCCCAGGAGCCCTGCTCCGGGATGTTTTCCAAAAAGGAGCAACGCCGAGCAGGGCTCGGCGGCTAACACGCAAAATTATTCAGACGATCAGTACGTTTACTTCGGTTGAGGGTCAAAATTTTTGTAAAACTTATTTATCGCGATTTGGTAAACATACAAAAGCGGAATATCATGTTCAACAGCAATCATTTTAGCCGATTCGTACTCAGGCGTAAAGCGAGTCGAACCGTCCGGCAGAACCGCCACTTTACCTAAAATGGTTCCAAAATCTGTCTGCACACTCGAAGCGGTTCTTTCAAGTACCGTTCTTTTGATTGGGTATTTCCGTATTCCAAGAGTTGTAGTTTCTCTGAAAATCACATTTTCAGCAGCCGCGATTCGTTCCCGCCTTGTCATAACCGTGAGTTTCACGCCGGGACGGTTCTTTTTCATTATTATAGCAGTAGTGTACACATCAAGAACATCCAGTTCCCAAAGTTTTTCAACGCAATAACCGATCAGTTCAGCCGGCATATCATCAATATTGGTTTCCAGAACCCATATCTCGTCTTCCACTTTCGGCGAATGCTTTCCAGCCTCGGTGTAGCTGACGTCTTCGGTGTACCAGTGTTCGCGGTCCAGAACTTTTTCCTCGCTTTCGAAAATCAGCTGGTTTTCCAAGCGAATTAATTCCTCGTCAAATTGGTGGTCAATGTCATGCAGGTGTGAAGAAAAGTGTTCTCGCATGTCTATGTGTTTATGTTTGTGTATATGTTCAATACCCGCGGCTTTAGAACATGAAGCCGCAGCAGATGATGACGCATTAGTCGAAGAAGCTGTACAAGTTGTGGAATTGTTAGAAACTGATGTGGAAGATGCAGAGCTGGCAGTCGCTGAACTGGAAGATGCTGAACTTGACGAAGCGGAGCTGGCGGAACTGGAAGTCGAAGAAACATAAGAATTTTCCGAAACCGGTTTGGAATCGGACTTCGAATTAAACATTTTTTCGTCAACTGCTGAGCCGACCAGCAACCGCAGTAAGTTTGGCTGCTGTTCCAAATCACGTCCTCCGGCACCGTACCCGATTTTTTCAACCGACATCGCCGGAATCGGGCCGAATTGCCTTACAAAAGTCGCCAAAAACGCAGCACCGGTAGGAGTTGTAAGTTCAAACGGCACATCAGACGGAGCAATTGGCACACCGGATAAAAGGGCAAGAGTGGCCGGAGCCGGAACACTGGTTCGACCATGTGCGATTTCAACCGTGCCGCAACCTGTCGGAACAGGTGACGAAATAATTGTGTCGAGTTCAAGATAATTCAAACCGACAACTGTACCAATAATGTCTGCAATTGAATCAGCTGCACCGACTTCGTGAAAATGCACTTCTTCCACACTTACGCCGTGAATATTTGCTTCGACGCTCGCGATTCTTCGAAAAATCTGGCTCGAAACTAATTTGTCGTCCCCAGAGAGTTGGCTGTTTTTATCAATTATCTCGAGAATCTGGCTCAAAGTCCGATGCGCATGCTCATGCGGAGCCACGACGTCAACTTTCGTTGCACGAAACCCACGTCGCATCACAACTTTTGAAGTAAGCGAAACGCCGGGGAGTCCCAGCGATTGGACGATTTCATCCAAATGGTGAAACGGCACACCGACATCAACAAGTGCGCCGAGCATCATGTCGCCGCTTATTCCAGACGAACAATCAAGATAACCAATTTTCATACAGAAGCCTAAATTTACGATTTTACAGTTTTTTCAGCGGGGCCGGTAATAAAATGCTCGAATTTTATAAAAACCATACCGTCTTCGACTTTCACTTCGAGCGAGTCGAGGTCGCGTGGTGAAGGCGAAGATTCACCTGGTTTTACAAGTCTGGCTCCATTCAAATCAAAATAAGCGGCGTGACAAGGGCAGAAAAACAACATTTCTTCTTCCTTTGCGTCGGGAGTAGTCGGATTGATTTTCATTGCGACGTCCACTTTGCAACCTGCGTGCGGACAAACCGTTTGAAACGCTACAACTTCGTCTTTATCATTTTTATGAACAAAAATTGCACCGATTTTCTGGTTTGGCGACACTTGCCAAGCGTCTTTCACGTCATCAACAATTGCGAACTTTTTCGGCGTTTTATCAATTGAATCCAGCGAACCTATTGGATAAAATTTGCCGGAGTTCCCTTTTTGCTCAGTGGATGTCAACGCTAATCGTGTTGAAGCAGCAATTGGAATTGCAACAGCCGCGCCGGCGATTCCTGCAGCGACTACTGTTTTACAAAAACTGCGACGTCCCGTAACATTACAACCGCAGCCAGCAGATTCAGTGGTTGATTCGAGATTTGGCTCTACAAAATCAACTGAATTTGATTTTAGTGGTTCTTTACCTTCACCAAACTTCATATTGGGAAGATCAGCCTTTTTTATATTTGGATTTGTAGCCATTTGCGTAATATTAGGTTATGATTTAAATGTGGGTTTTGCTTATGTAAATTTTATAAGTCGTTGTTGGTCAGTAATTTGTATCCTCACTTGGCAGATATCTGCGCCCACCAAAAAATTTTTCATGTAATATGTTACCGCTCAATAGAACCCTCCAGCATAATATAGTACTCCAAAATCGCAAAAAATCAACATCTGTTTTCAAGCGTCTCCAAAATTCCAACTATTCAAGGCCCGCTGGAAATTTTGGTCCGGAATGGTATAATTATTCTAGTAGTTCTACTGTCTGTCTTTTAGCGGTAAGAACAGTAATACGCTATATCAAATCTGCGGATTCTTTGATCCGCTTCCGTTTCGGCAGGGATTTTTTCCCGCTTGAGTATAATATTTTACTGAATGAGTAAACAATGCTAATTTCACTCGATTGGATTTCCGATTACGTAGACCTTTCAGGAATTGACCCGAAAGATATTGCTAACAAGCTTACTTTGTCAACCGCAGAGGTAGAAGGAACAGAAAAAATAAACCGCTTCGTTGACGGAGTACTCGTCGGCAAAGTCACCGCAGCCGAAGTGATTTCCGACAAAGAAGGAAAAAAGTTAACGTTTTGCACCGTTGATTGCGGAAATAAAACGTACACAACGGTTTGCGGTGCCCCAAACGCCCGGGTCGGTTTAATCGCTCCGTTCGCACCAGCTGGCACTACTCTTGCCGGAAACGTTAAAATCGAAAAAGGCGAAATGTGCGGCAAACCTTCCGAAGGGATTCTTTGCTCCGCTTCCGAGCTCGGCATGAGCAGCTGGCACGAAATCGTCTTCGAGTGTCCGGAAAATACGAAAATTGGCGAACTTTTTGCCAATTATGTGCCGAAATCCGACACCCTGATTGAAATTGATAACAAAAGTCTGACGCATCGGCCCGACCTTTGGGGCCATTACGGTTTCGCACGTGAACTTGCCGCTATTTACGGACGTGAACTCAAACTGTTGCCGCGTACTGATTTGTCGGCTTTTGATAATCTTGCCGCATATCCGCTTAAAGTTGAGGATTACGAAAATTGTCCGGCTTACGGTTGCGTCGAATTTGTGCTCGGAACACCTGAACAGCCGCGTAAATCAACGGTTCCGGCACCTATTTTCATGCAACGGCGTCTGCACGCGCTTGGACAGCGGACCTACAACCTATTAATTGATGTGACCAATTACGTCAACCAGGAAATCGGTCAGCCGACGCACGCTTTTGACGGCGATTTAGTGCAAGGAATATTGGTAGGACAGAGTGGAAAAAATCGTAAATTCCAAACTCTTGACGGACAAGACCGCCAACTGATTCCTGAAGATTTGATTATTTTCGGCGACGTGAAAACTTCCGAAAAAACAGCAAAATCAGAAGTTGCGGCAAATACAGCAGTTGCTGCCAACTCAGACGCAGGCAAATTCGTTCCAGTCGCTTTAGCGGGAATAATGGGAGGCCGTGAAACCGAGGTTTCTGACAAAACCGAAAAAATCCTGCTCGAAAGCGCAAACTTCCGGGCCGCGAGAATACGCCGCACTTCGACTCGGCTAGACTTACGCACAGACGCTTCGCAGAGATACGAGAAATCGCAGCCTCCGTGTAACGTCAGAGTTGGTGCCGAGCGAATCGTAAATCTCATTGAACAGGCCGGTTTGCCATTGAAAGTTACAAGTAAATTCACAACTGACGGGAATCTCGGCGAAAATTGGCGTAATATTGTAATCGAGTCGGGCAAATTACAGCGTTTGTCTGGAATTGATTTGTCCCAGGAAAAAATTGTTGGAATTTTAACCTCACTTGGTTTCAAAGCGGATTTCGCAAAAGACGGTACGCTAACGGTTTCCGTTCCGCCATTCAGAAGCGAAAAAGACATTTCGATTCCGGAAGATATTGTTGAGGAAGTTCTTCGCATTTACGGTTACGACAATATTCCGCCGGTCATGCCGCAGTTTCCGCTCAGGCCGCTTCATGTCGAAAACTACATCAG
>JBOFQC010000111.1:0-1874 GCA_051660725.1 Thermoguttaceae bacterium | reverse complement strand
AAAAGCGACTTCCAATACCGGCTCTTTTGATGTCAGTGCCTCAAGTGAACTATCAGCATGGTCGTCATCAGAATCGTGTTTATCCTTGAATATTTTACTCACGACAGGTTCAAGCGGCGTTCCGTGAAATGATTCGGTGATTTTTTCCCCGAGTCCTGGAATGCTTACTATTAACAAGTAGATGACACCCAATATCAGACACGTAATTAGTGTTATTCCGAAAACACTTCGGGTTGTTTTTTTATGTGTAGGTTGCATTGTATTACTTATTTTTTCTAAAAATTTGGCCACGACTTTTCTGACAAAGTGAAGCAGAGTTGCAGAAGTCGAAACGGCACGAGTGTCTTTCTTATACTGTCGCCCGGAATAAATTGCATGTTTCAAATGTAGGGAAAACTGAGGATAATCAGTTCCAAACATTGAAAAACTCTTGCAACGAGCCGACCGATTCACGCCTCGATGGCAGGTCGCGGGAGGTGGAACACTTCACGCGAAGCTACTTATGCCTGAACGGCATGTTTCCGCCCATACCGGGCTCCGGTATAACAAACCAGCTCGCAATCTTCGCGCAGTTGCGTAAATGGCGGGCGAAAGAACAACAAAACTATTTGTTTAAAAAAGAAAATCAGATCAGAAGTGACCGATAAAGCAAGTGTAGGCGCACATCAGGAACGAAAACCCGATGATCTACCTTCAAGCCACAAATAAGCAAGCCAAATGGTAACAGATGACAACTTGCAGCATCTGCCACATAATATGGAATGGAAGCAGTGCCTTGATCAATTGGTTTCTCTGTAAAACGGCTGGTGCTGCAAACAAGATGCAAGTCGTTACAGTCGTGTTCGTGTGAACAAGTATCGTCGCACACACAGCAACTATCTTCCGATAAGAGAAATGTGTTTATTCCAAAGTTATAGGAAAAATGCGGCAAGTGCAGCGAATAGGAAGTTTTACTTTCCTCATTGCAACAGGAGTGTGAAGTAAAATCATCACACTGGGAAACATTCGCTATACAGTCTTGCTCAGAATTCGAATGTGCTTGATTTTCGCATTTATCTTCATGCAGATGGGCGCAACATAAAGTGTGCCCACCAACAATCGTTTGTAGACAGATAAAAAATAGAATAGTATATTTTACCGCAGAACTCTTCACGGTTATACTTACCCTCAAAACCAATATGGACTAATTTACGACATGTTGTCATAAACAACGACAACATAATCGCGTGACAAACACCACTGTACCAATATCATATATTATAATATAACGTTTAGAAAATATTTGGTCAAGAGGTTTTTTCAGCAAACCATTACACTGGCACGCACAAATTTTCTGGTTTTGCTTATTACAACATCGTAATACTATTCCGGCTTTTATGGTATGGCGGTGCGAGTCGCGTGAAGTGGTCGGCTTCGTTTACCGTGATTTTGTTAGTTTAATTTTTATTACAATCACAAATCCCTTTATTGGAAAACGTCAACTTAATTGCGTTGTACAGTTATATAAATGGTGCAAATTACCTTGTTTTCTGAAAAAATATTTGAGAAATTATTGTTGTGGCAGCGTCTTATATATGCTATACCAATCAGTTTGCTTTCGGTTGACTTCGCCGGGTTGTTTTTTGAAACGGTTATTCACGTCTTTCCGAACTGCAAACAGATTTTGTATATACCATTCTGAACATCAGATAATATCTGCGTAAAATTTCTCATCCCTGTCAGCCCCTGAGCCCTGCTCCGGGGTGGAAAAACGCCGAGCAGGACTCGGCGGCTAACATTTATACCGCAAAATTATCCAGACGATCAGTAGTGGTGATAATACAGAAGCGAATTTGCTGCTTTACCGCTTATGAATAATAAAACGCTACATGCTG
>JBOFQC010000110.1:0-2664 GCA_051660725.1 Thermoguttaceae bacterium | reverse complement strand
AAACCGGCAAAAAAGTTATTAGAGACGAACTTTATATCAAGCCGGGCGATGATGTAACGCTTACGTTTCCAACCGCCGGAAGTAGTCCGAAAGCGGCAACTGGTAAATTTACCGTTGTCGATATTTTCGAGAGCAGAATGGCAGAACACGATCAAAAATTGGTGTTTGTGCCAATTGATAAACTGCAGGAACTCTGCGGAATGATTGATCCGGAGACGAAAATGCGTTGGGCGTCGCAGATTTTGATTAAAGCGAAACCGGGCGTAAACATTGTCGATTTACGCAACAAAATCAAGGCTGCTTTTCCGGATTCGTACCAAATGGCGTACTCGGTTCAGACTTGGCAGGACTGCCAGAAAAGTATAATTGACGCCGTGTTTACAGAAGTTGCGATTTTAAACGTATTACTTTTCCTGATACTCTCGGTTGCCGGTTTTGGAATACTCGCGATATTTTTCATGATCGTGGTCGAGAAAACCAAAGACATCGGCATTTTGAAATCGCTCGGAGCAAGCGGAACCGGCATTATGCAAATTTTCCTGATGTACAGCGTTTCGCTTGGAATTGTCGGTTCCGGGTTGGGTGTGGTAATTGGATTATTGTTTATTCATTACATTAAGGAGATAGCGGAAATACTGTCATGGTTTATGGGGCACAGCGTTTTCGATCCGGCGGTTTATTCATTTACCGAGATACCGACGATTGTACAGCCGCACACGATAATATTCATTGTTTTAGGGGCGGTATTTATAGCGGTCTGCGCAGGAATCTTTCCCGCATTACGTGCCGCCAAGATGAAACCAGTCGAATCGCTAAGGAGCTAAAGTTTCTTGCCAGCGCGAAAAAATTGAGCAGGTTTGTATATACCGTAGCACGGCATGGCGGGAACCTGCCGTTCAGGCGTAAGTTGCTTCGCGTGAAGTGTTCCGCCTCCCGTTGGTCGGCTTAATTTCCCGTGATTATGTTGGTTAATCGTAATTAGATTCACAAATCCCGTTATTGGAAAATGTCAATTTAATGACGTGGTACAGTATAATTTAAGTTCGCGCGATTCCTCAACTTTTGCGACTCCGTTTCACTTCGTCGGGAAAGTTGATGCCTAAATTTTTTTGGAAAACATCAGTAAGCAAATGGGTCCACATTCAATATTACGAGTACGTGGTGGTCAGCCGATAAGTGGTGGTCCGTCATTTGATCCGGCAGACATCCAGGAAAACTTCGGGGATTCGCCGGACGAGTTACCTTTTTTCGCCCCTAACGAAGCGACGGGCCCGGTGATTCACGCCGGAACACCGCGTTTTCCCGGAGGTGCGGATTTCGTGCTTGGTCCGCTTTCGACGAACAAAAAAGCGGCGTCTGAAGTTCCATTTCAAGTTCACGCCCCTGAAACGCAAACAGCTTGGCCGGAAACGCCGATTCTTAAACATCAGACGCAAATGGAATCGCGAATGGTTGGGCAAGACACGCAATTTGCCGAACAAAGCCCACGAATCGCCGAATATGTGCCGGCTGAAGATCGGTTCGCGAAACAGGAAACGAAATCTTTTGCGCACGAGACGCCTGCCGAGATACTTGTCAATCACACGCGAATAAAGGAAGACAGCAGTTCGTACCCGGAAAAGCCGATTTCGGAAGAGTTTCAGCAAGACGAGACGACTTCGGAAGACGCGTATCAAGACATGTATTTAAGTGAATTGTCCGACATTGATCCTAGTGAATACCATCTTCTTGCGAACGGTTTGACGAAGACGTACACAATGGGCAAGGTCAAAGTGCCGGTATTAAAAGGCGCGAGCCTGGCAGTGCGTGAAGGTGAATTTCTCGCAATTGTCGGACAGAGCGGTTCTGGAAAAAGTACGCTTTTACATCTTCTTGGAACGCTTGACACGCCGGACAAAGGAACGATTCATTTTGAAGGGCAGCGAATAGACAATCTTACCAGTGGGCAGCGTGACATATTACGTAACCGCTTTATTGGTATGATATTCCAGTTTTACCACTTGTTGCCGGAACTTAACACTTTGGAAAATGTGTTGGCTCCGCTTATGGTGCGTGATTCTGTCTGGAGCTACATGAGTAATCGTAAAAAATACATAAAGGCTGGCGAGGAACTGCTGGAATCCGTTGGTCTTTCGCACCGCTTGAAACATCGTCCAAACGAGTTATCAGGCGGCGAAATGCAACGGGCAGCAATTGCGCGCGCATTAATTGCCGAGCCGCAACTTCTTTTGGCCGACGAGCCGACTGGAAATCTTGACGCTAAAACGGCAAAAGAGATAATCCACCTCTTACGTGAGCTGAACCAAAAAAGAAAGGTCACAATTGTAATGGTCACGCACGACCTGACCGTTGCCGAAAAAGCAGACCGCATGGTTCGCATTGTAGATGGAACTGTAAACTAAATCTGCACTTATAAACGTCGCTGGATTTATTTTACACTGATTCCAGCGTAGATTTATTCTCCGCGAAATTCTATTTTTCTCTGTTTTTATGAATTTTTATTTAAAATCAAACGATATACTATTGACATGGTACTAAAACTTTAGTACTGTATCACTGGTAGGCCGCAAGCCTACTCAAAATCCCCCCTTTTCACCTGTTCACCTAATACCCCCAACCATCATGGCCCCAACACCAACAGACCGAGAACTGGATATCTTAAAA